>DAITAE010000873.1:0-1514 GCA_036824445.1 Streptosporangiaceae bacterium
CGAGGTGGCGGGCGCCCGCTCCATCTACGGCGAAGGCGCGCTGGTCATGTGCGACCGGCTGGTGCGGATCTATGCCGCGGACGGCATCGAGGTGCAGGCGCTGCAGGGACTGGACCTGCTGGTCGCCGAGGGTGAGCTGACCGCGATCGTCGGCGCGTCCGGCAGCGGGAAGTCGACGCTGGTGAACATCCTGGCCGGCCTGGACACGCCGACCGCGGGGAAAGCCAGGGTGGCCGGGCACGATCTGGCCACGATGAGCCCGCGTGACCGGCTCGGTTACCGGCGCACCACCGTCGGCTTCATCTGGCAGCAGGCCTACCGCAACCTGCTTCCCTACCTGACCGCCCTGCAGAACGTGATCATGCCGATGCGGTTCGCCGGCCTGCCGCACCGGCTGCGCGCCCCGCGGGCCGGCGAGCTGCTGGAGGTGCTCGGACTCGCCCAATGCGCCGGCCGGACGCCGGCTCAGATGTCCGGCGGCGAGCAGCAGCGCGCCGCCATCGCCACCGCGCTGGCGAACGAGCCCCGGGTCCTTCTTGCCGACGAGCCGACCGGTGAGCTCGACAGCGCGACCGCCAGGGACGTGTTCGCCGCGCTGCAGACGGCGAACCGCGAACTCGGGGTGACGGTGCTGGTGGTCACGCATGATCCCGCCGTGTCGGCCCAGGTCCGGCGGACGGTCGCGATCCGTGATGGCCGTACCAGCAGCGAGACCCTGCGCCACGACACCGGCGGTGAGGATGCTGGCGCCGCCGGTCATGCGGTCGAATATGCCGTGCTCGACCGGGCAGGGCGCATCCAGCTTCCCCGCGAAATGATCGATGCGCACGGCATGAAGGACCGGGTGCGGCTGGAGCAGGAGCCCGACCACATCGGCGTCTGGCCCGACCGGGACACCCGGTCATGAGCGGCAGGCACGCCGGTTCCCGGGCCGCCGCGGGCGTGGCGGACGAGGCCTCGCAGATCATGGTGGCGGTCAGCGGGGTTCGCGGGAATTCGGCAGCGGGCACACAGCCACCCGCGCCCTCCGCGAGGTGTCGTTCACGGTCCGCCGCGGCCAGCTCGTCACCGTGTGCGGGCGCTCTGGCTCCGGCAAGACCTCGCTCCTGAACATCATCGGCGGCCTTGACGTCCCGACCAGCGGCAGCGTAGCCGTGGCCGGCCGGGAAGTGACCAGCATGTCCGACCGGGAGCGGATGGCCCTGCGGCGCAGCACGGTCGCCTTCATCTTCCAGTCATTCGGGCTCATCCCGATGCTGTCCGCGGCGGAGAACGTCGGGATCCCGCTGCGGATCACCGGCACCGAGCCCCGGGCACGGGAGGAGAAGGTCGCGACGATGCTGGCGATCGTCGGGCTCTCGGAGCACGCGGCGCAGCGCCCGAACGAGCTGTCGGGTGGGCAGCAGCAGCGTGTCGCCATCGCCCGGGCGCTGGCCGGCAGCCCTCAGCTGCTGATCGCCGACGAGCCGACCAGCCAGCTGGACCTGGAGACCGGCCGGCAGATCATGCGCCTG
>DAITAE010000874.1:0-1513 GCA_036824445.1 Streptosporangiaceae bacterium
AGCCGGGGCAGGCGCCGAGCGTGTAGCCGGGGCCGAACATGATGTTGTAGGCGAGTAGCTGTGAGCGCCCGTCGAAGAGCTCGGCGAGAGTCTTCTTGCCCTGCTCGCTGTCGAACTCGTACTTCTTCTCTACCGGAACCCAGGGCAGATCGAGACGCTTGCTCCTGATCTCCTCGTTCCGCTCGGCCTGCTCGGCCTCGAGCCTGGCGAGCTCGTCCCGGGCCGCCTGCCACTCCTCGCGGGTTCCGATCCTGTGCTCGGGCATCTCATCTCCTTCCTGCTGGACGCGATGCACTCTTGTGCGCCGGATCCGGCGTCCGATCGGACGCTACCCGGATCACGAAATGAGACCCGCGGCGACCCGGGAACTCATCGTTCTGCGCGGAGCCGCCCGTGTCTGACCATTACCCTGCCGCTGATGGGTGATGGCGCGGGCGGAGCCCCGGCCCGGACCTGAGACTGTCGCCGGGGACAAGTTCCGGCTTGGCAACACGCTGGATGAGGGGGTCCTGCTGCTGGGGCGCAGGACCTGGCAGTTGTTCTCGCGGCTGTGGCCGGCACGCGACGACCCGTTCTCTGCGCGCATGAACGCCGTACCCAAGCTGGTTGCCACCCGCGTGCTTACCGATACCTCGGCGTGGGCGAACTCACAGGTCATCGACGGCGATCTCATCGACACCGTCAAGCGCGAGCTGCGCGATGTCATCATCACCGGCAGCCTGAGCGTCGTGCACACGCTGATGGCCGAGGATCTGATCGATGAGTACCGGCTGCTGACCTTCCCCACGATCCTTGGCACCGGCGAGCGGGTCTTCCCCCCAGGCGGCCCTCCCGCATACCTGGAGTGCCTGTCGGCCGAGCAGACCGGCGCCGCCGTCCTCGCCCGCTACGAGAGGACAGCACGATGACCGCCCGCTTCCTCGCCCTCTACGAGTCCCGTCACATGCTCAGTCACCGGATCGTCTCGGCCCATGGCGATCAGTTCAGCCGAAAGTCGCCGGCGCGGACAGCACGCCGGTGCGCGCGGCGGCGGCGGCGGTAGCGGCGGCACTGTCGGCGATGTCCTCGCTGACCACCCGCCGGCGATGAACAGCCGGTGGTAGATCAGGGCGGTGACTGTGCGGATCACCCTGGCGGCATCGGTGCCGGGCGGCAGGTCGCCGCGCTGTATGGCCCGGCTGATGATGACGGTCATCTTGGCGGTGCGAGTGGCGAGGAAGCGCGACAGCACCTCTTGAGCCGCCCGGTTCTGCACAGCTGCCGCGACCATGCTGGCGAAGGCCGCCTTGATGGCTGGATCCCGGAGGCTGGTCACCACGCCGCGGGCGAGTGCGCGGAGATCGGCGTCGAGGTTTCCCTCGTCGGGCACGGCTATCTCCTGCGCCGCATGCTCGGCCATGAGGTCGGCCAGCAGCCCATCAAGGCCGGGACCGGCTGCTGGCCGCGGCCGGCGCTTAATACTGCAACGGCACTTAAGTGAGGACATAGCCGCGTCGCCGGTAGTGGCAGAGCC
>DAITAE010000397.1:0-4787 GCA_036824445.1 Streptosporangiaceae bacterium
TGTTGCCCAGCTTGGTCTTGGTCTGCCCCTCGAACTGCGGGTTGGCGAGCTTGACCGAGACGATCGCCGCCAGCCCCTCGCGGACGTCCTCCCCGGTGAGGTTCTCGTCCCGGTCACGCAGCAGTTTCTGCTCGCGGGCGTACCTGTTCACGATCGTGGTGAGCGCGGCGCGGAACCCCTCCTCGTGGGTGCCGCCCTCGACGGTGTTGATCGTGTTCGCGAAGGTGTACACCGACTCGGCGTAGGAGGCGTTCCACTGCATCGCGATCTCGACCGCGATGCCCCTGCCCTCCTCGCCAAACTCGATCACCGAGGCGTGCACCGGCTCCTTGGTCCCGTTCAGGTAGCGGACGAAGTCCGCGATCCCGCCGTCGTACTGGTACCGGACCACCCGCGGCTCGCCGTTGATGTGGGCCGGGCGCAGGTCGGTGAGGGCGATCTCCAGGCCACGGCTGAGGAAGGCCATCTCCTGGAGCCGCCGTGACAGCGTCTCGAAGCTCCACTCCGTGCTCTCGAAAATGGCCTCATCCGGCCAGAACGTGATCGTGGTGCCGGTCTCGGTGGTCGCCTCGCCCCTGGTCAGGGCGGTGACGGGGTCGCCGAGCTCGTACGCCTGCCGCCAGACGTAGCCGTCCCGGCGTACCTCCACCTCGAGCCGGGTCGACAGCGCGTTCACCACCGAGACCCCGACGCCGTGCAGCCCACCGGAGACCGCGTAGGACTTGCCGTCGAACTTCCCGCCGGCGTGCAAGGTGGTCAGGACCACCTCGACGGCCGGCCTCTTCTCCACGGGATGGTCGTCCACCGGGATGCCGCGGCCGTCGTCGGCCACCCTGATCCCGCCGTCGGCGAGCAGGGTGACCTCGATCCGGTCACAGAACCCGGCCAGCGCCTCGTCGACCGCGTTGTCCACCACTTCGTAGACGAGATGATGCAGGCCGCGCTCACCGGTCGAGCCGATGTACATACTTGGGCGCTTGCGTACCGCCTCAAGGCCCTCAAGGACGGTGATAGAACGGGCATCGTAGGACAAAAGCAAGCTCCTCCTGAAGGGACGCGCAGCCACGCGCGCAGGCCCCCGCCGCATGTCGGCCTCTGGGACGCACTTACTATTCTACCTGGGATTACCTCGCTCCTCAGCCGTAGTCGTCACGTGGCCCGCGCGTGTCGCGAACCCGCCATTGGCCCCGCTTGCGCGGGGGGGCCGGACCCCGGACCCTGACCCCGGTGACGGTGCCGCGGCCGAGTTCGGAGTTCAGCCTCTGGATGAGCTGGGGACGCAGCAGCCTGACCTGTGTCGCCCAGGCGGTGGAGTCGGCTATGACAAGCAACTCCCCGTCGGCGAAGCCACCGGGTCTGGTGTGGGCGGCCAGCGCGGTGCCCACGATCTGCTCCCACCGGCCGAACACCGAGCCCACCGCTGCCGCGGCCCGCCACCCCTGGTCGTCGAGCAGCCCGTCGATGGCGGCCCGCAGTGGCTGCGGGTCCTCCCGCCGGTTGCGGCCGGCCCTGCTGGACCCGCCCGGCGGGCGGGCACCGGGCTGGCGCCTGGCGGGGGCAGCGGGGTCGCCACGCCCCTTTCGTTCGGCACCGACATGCCCTTCCGGGGCGCGCTCGCCCCGGGCCCGGGCATCGGCCTTCGCGGCCGCGAGCGCGTCGGCCGCCCGCCGCGCACGCTCGGGCCCGCCCCCGCCGTGCTCACCGGGCGGCGGATCGCCGGACGCGGGCTCATCAGGCACGGGTCACCGTCCCGCCGCCGACATCGAAGCGGGCACCGTGCAGCGCGGCGGGGACGTCGGCGGCCACCGCCGCGGTCACCAGTACCTGCTCCGCGCCGGCGGCCAGGCGGGCCAGCCGTTCCCTGCGGCCCACATCAAGCTCGGCGAACACGTCGTCGAGCAGCAGCACCGGGTCGTCTCCGGCGCCACGCAGCGCCTCGAATGCGGACAGGCGGAGCGCGAGCGCCATCGACCATGATTCGCCCTGGCTCGCATACCCCCGCGCGGGCAGGTCGCCGATCCGCAGATCCAGGTCATCGCGGTGCGGACCGACGAGGCAGACGCCGCGTTCCAGCTCCTCGCCGCGCACCATGGCCAGCGCCTCCCGCAGGCCGTCGGCAAGCCTGGCGGCATCGGCGGCCGGCTCGTCCGGCTCGGCGGGGGCCCGGCCCGGCCGACTGGGCGAGCCAGACGGTCCACTCAGGCCCGGCATGCGCAACGACTGGCGGTAGCTGATCCCCGCTTCCACGCTCGCGCCGCCCGACACCGCGCTATAGGACCGGGCCACAAGCGGGCGCAGCGAGGCGGTGAGCCGGATCCTGGCGGCCAGCAGCTCCGCCCCCGCCGTTGCCAGGTGCTCGTCCCAGACATCCAGCGTGCTGGCTGCCGGGCCGGCCGGGCCTGCCCGGTCCGGGCCCGCCCCATCCGGGCCGGTTCCGTCCTCGCCGGACCCATTGTGCCCGGGGCCGTCGCCCCCCCGCCCGCTGCGCGCGGCATCCCGCAGAGGGCCGGCGCGCGCGTAGGCCCTGGTGCCAGACCGGGCTGGCTTGCCCGGCCGGGTCCGCAGCGACTTGAGCAGCGCCGTTCGCTGCCGCAGCACCCGCTCGTAGTCGGCCCGGACCCCGGCGTAGCGTGGCGCGCTCGCGACCAGCAGGTCGTCGAGGAACCGGCGGCGCTGCTCGGGATCGCCCTTGACCAGGGCCAGGTCCTCCGGCGCGAACAGCACCGTGCTCAGCACGCCGAGCACCTGGCGGGGCCTGCTCACCGGCGCCCGGTTGAGCCGGGCCCGGTTCGCGCGGCCGGGGTTGATCTCGATCTCCACCAGGCTGTCCCGCCCGCTGGAGGTGACCGCGGCGCGCAGGATGGCCCGCTCGGCACCGGCGCGGACCAGCGGCGCATCGGTCGCCACCCGGTGCGAGCCGAGCGTCGAGACGTACGCCGCAGCCTCGACCAGGTTCGTCTTGCCCTGCCCGTTCGGCCCCACGAAGGTGCTCACCCCGGGCTCCAGGCTCAGCTCCACGCCCGCATAGGACCGGAAATCGGTGAGGGCGAGGCGGGTCAGGTGCACATCAGGAGGCTATCTGCTGCGGGCGTCAGCCGGATGTGTCCTCAGCCGCGGTCACCGGGTGACCGCCGAACTGCTGGCGCAGCGCGGCCACGACCTTCATGGCCGGGGGGTCCCCTTCGCGGGAGGCGAACCGCGCATACAGCGCCGCGCTGATCGCCGGCACCGGGACGGCGTGGTCGATCGCCGCCTGGACCGTCCACCGGCCCTCGCCGGAGTCCTGGGCCACCCCGCGGATCTTCTCCAGCCCCGGGTCCTCGTCCAGCGCCCGGACCAGCAGGTCAAGCAGCCAGGACCGGATCACTGTGCCCTTCCGCCAGCTGCGGAACGTGCCTGGCACGTCGGTGATCATGTCCGAGGCTGTCAGCAGCTCGTAGCCTTCCCCGTAGGCCTCCATGATCCCGTACTCGATGCCGTTGTGCACCATCTTGGCGAAGTGCCCGGCACCGGCTGACCCGGCGTGGACGAAGCCAGCGTCGCCGGGCGGCTTGAGCGCATCGAAAATCGGCATGACCCGGGTGACGTCGGCGTCTTCCCCGCCGACCATCAGCCCGTAGCCGTTCTCCAGGCCCCAGATCCCGCCGGACACACCCGCGTCGATGAAGCCGATCTTCCTGGCGCCGAGCCTGCGGGCGTTCTCACGATCCTCGGTGTAGTGCGAGTTGCCGCCGTCGATCACCAGGTCGCCCGCTTCCAGCAGGCCCCGCAGTTCGGCGATGGTCTGCTGGGTGGCCTCACCGGCGGGGATCATCATCCAGGCGGTGCGGGGTGGGGACAGTCGCTCGACGAGTTCTTCGAGGCTGGCGACGTCGCGTCCCTCCGGGCTTCGGGCGTAGCCGACAACGTCGTGCCCGGCCCGGCGCAGCCGTTGCGCCATGTTGCCGCCCATCCGGCCCAGCCCGATCATCCCGATCTGCACAGCGCCTCACTCCTGCCTCAGGCCCCAGCCGTCGCCATGGCTCACCGTAACCATGGCTAACCGTAGCCACCGCCCGCATGCGGGCCGTACTCAGGCCCGGCCCGGATCGGCGTCAGCGGCCGGAAGCGGGCCAGCAGTCAGGCGCCAAGCCGGATGGGCATCAGCAGGTAGCGGTAGTCCGGCTGCTCGTCGGGGGCTGGCTTGCCGGTGATGAGGGCCGGCTTGCCCGGCTCGGTGAAGGACATGCGCGCGGTGTCGGACTCGATCGCGCTCAACCCATCGAGCAGGTAGGTCGGGTTGAAAGCGATCTGCAGGTCGTCCCCCTCGTATCCGGCGTCGAGCACCTCCACCGCCTGTGCCTCGTCCCCGGTGCCCGCCTCCAGGACCAGTTGCCCGGCCGAGAAGGAGAGCCGGACCGCGGTGTTGCGCTCGGCCACCAGGGCGACCCGCTTGACCGCCTCGGCGAACGAGGCGGTGGCCAGCTCCGCGACCGCGTTCACGTGGCTGGGCAGGAGCGTCTGGTAGCGGGGGAAGTCGCCGCCGAGCAGGCGGGTGGTGGTGCGGCGGCCGCCGCCCTCGAACCCGATCATTCCCTCACCGGTGGTGCCGTCCTCGCCGGGCAGGCCCAGGGCGATCGAGACCTCCGCCCCCGTGGTGAGCGCCCGGGCGGTCTCCGACAGCGCCCGGGCGGGGACGAGCACCGACGCGCTCAGGTCCGGCCGGGCCGGGTTCCACCGCAGTTCGCGCACGGCCAGCCGGTAGCGGTCGGTGGACACCAGCGTCAGCGTGTCGCCCTCGATCTCGA
>DAITAE010000398.1:0-1905 GCA_036824445.1 Streptosporangiaceae bacterium
CTCAGTGGCCGTCGCGCGGGTAACGGCGCTCCCAGCCGCGCTCACGAATGAGTATCCCGTCGCGGCGCAGTTCCCGGCGGTAGGAGTAGCGCAGCGACTCCTCGTCGCCGCCGAGGTCGAGGACCGACGTTGCGATCAGCAGTTGGCCGCCGGCGTGGATCTCGGTGCGGGCCTCGCCGTGCGCGGAGGCGCCGGCTGGCTGCGCGTCGTGCACCGAATAGCGCAGGTATTCCTCGTCCACCACCCGGCCCCAGGGGAACTCGGTGCCGGTGCTGCCCCGCCACCAGATCGTCGTGGCCCCGGTGTCGTCACGCTGAAGGGTCCAGCGCACCGGGAGCATCTCGCCCCAGGCCCGGACGCCCGGCGGCTGCTCCGCCGGGCCGGGCTTGCTGGAGGCCGGCTCCGGCCGGCGGGCCGCCGGGTCCGCCGGCACCACCGGCAGTACGAGCCGGGTCCCGTCCGGCCCGAGCCGTACGGTGGCTGTGGCCAGGCGCGGCGTCGGCCAGATCATCGGCCACATCGCGTTGGACAGTGCGAGCCGGACCCGGTGGCCGCGTGGGAAGACCCACGAGGTGACGTGCAGCTCCAGCGGCAGGGCTCCCGGCGCATCCGGCGCGGGCCGAGCGGGCCCGACGGCGCTGCCGGGAAGCGGGCCGCCGTCGCGCTCCGGGTCCGGCCGGCCGGCCCGCCCTCCCCCGGTGACCAGGGTGACCGTTCCATCCGGGGCCACGTCGCACAGCCTTCCGAACCAGTGCAGCGGCTCCGCATCGGCACCGCCGTTCAGCACCACGACCGGGAAGCCGAGGATCTCCATCTCGTCTTCCAGCGGCGGGGTGTCGAACACCAGGCTGAACGCGTCCGCGCCCCGCTGGTCCACGGTCAGCTCGCCCCACCAGTGGCCGGCCTCCACCCCGGCCGAGGGGACGTAGCGCAGGGCCACCGAGCCGGGGCGCGGCGGCTCGGGCGTGAGATTCCGCTCCGGGCCGCAGTACCAGGACCGGTAGACGGTCCGCTCGGGCGGGAACGCCGTCTCGGTCCGCCAGCGGCCGGGGATCTCCGCCAGGTCCGGGTCCGGCGGGTGCCAGTCCCTGACGTAGACCGTGACCGGCGGCTCGGACATGATCCCGTTGTCGGCGCCCTTGAGCCAGTGGTCCCACCACCGGACGGCGTCGGCTCGCCATTCGATGGCCGGCCCGGGCACTGCGTTGTGCGGGAAGGTGTGGTTCCACGGGCCGATCATGATCTTGACCGGTGCCGGGACCGCGGCGAGCATCCGGGGCACCGAGTCCCGGTACCCGTCGTACCAGCCGCCGATCAGGAACGCGGGGATCGTGAGCCGGTCGTAGCCCGGCCGCAGGGATGCGCGCCGCCAGTAGGGGCCGTCCTGCTGCCTGGCCAGCCAGGTCGCCAGCCACGGCTCGCTGTCGAACCTGCGGGCCAGGGTCGCCTCGTCGAGCGGGAAGTCCGGCGCGGGCGGCAGCGCGTTCAGGTGGTCGATCATCAAGGCGTACTCGTCGAGGTGCAGCAGCCCGTCGATGTAGTGCACGTCGTCGTGGAACAGGTCGTCGGAGGCGTCCACCGCGATGATCGCCTTGAGGGCCGGCGGCCGCCGCAGCGCGACCTGGATGGCGTTGAAGCCGCCCCAGGAGATCCCCCACATCCCGACCGCGCCCGTGCACCACGGCTGGGCCGCCAGCCAGGCGATCACGTCCTCGGCGTCGCGCTGCTCCTGCTCGGTGTACTCGCCCTCGGGCAGGTCGCCGCCGCTGTTGCCGGTGCCGCGGATGTCCACCCTGACACCCGCGTAGCCGCGGGCGGTCAGGTACGCGTACAGCTCGTAGTCGCGCGCGAGCATCGCGTCGTCCTTGCGGTAGGGCAGGTACTCGAGCAGCGCGGGAACCGGGG
>DAITAE010000398.1:2005-4784 GCA_036824445.1 Streptosporangiaceae bacterium
AGCATCGCGTCGTCCTTGCGGTAGGGCAGGTACTCGAGCAGCGCGGGAACCGGGGCGCCTCCGGGCTGAACCGGGAGGTAGAGCGTGGCGGCGAGCTCGGTACCGTCCCGCATACCGATCCTGGCTTCGCGTACGGCCATGTGCTGGGCCGTGGTCATTCCGGCCGCCCTCCCCCGGCCCCGATGGCGCTGCGCAGCAGCTCGACGAACTCCTGTACCCGCACATCGCGCACCGGCGGCGACTGGGCCATCGAGCCGAAGAGCCCGGGGTCGAGCTCCTCGGTCACGGCCGCGTCCTGGAACCGGTCCATCAGCCAGTCCACCAGGGACACGACCATCCTCATATCGATGTCGCGGCGGATCTCGCCGCGGTCGGCGCCGAACTGCACGAACGCCTGCGTGCCGTAGGGATCCTCGCGGAGCAGGAACTGGGTGATCTCGCGCCTCAGCTGAAGGCTGGAGCAGTAGTTGCCGAGCAGCGTCACGCGGTAGGGAACCCAGTCCTCGCGGATCAGATGCGGCGTGCGAACGAGCCAGTACGTGATGACCGCGAAGAAGCCCTGCTCGCGGACCTCCGGTGGCGCTTCCAGGTAGCTGCTGAACGAGCGCGCCGCGGCCTGGTACGCGGCCAGGAACAGGCCGGCCTTACTGGTGAAGTAGCCGAACACCGCTCCCTTGGCCACTCCGGCCTCCCGCGCGATCTCCTCGATCCGCACGCCGTCGTACCCGCGCTCGGCAAAGTGCTGCATCGCCACGGCGACGATGCGTTCCTTCCTGGCCCGCTGGCGCGCCTGCGCCCGCACAGGTGCGCGGCCAGGCGCCGGATGTGCCAAGGAAGAGTTCATTGTTTGACCAGAAGTCATCAAAACTGCTCCTCGTTGGCCAGCCCCCTGCATCTTGACATTATCCACGTACTCTAGCCAGACTTTGCAGCACAACCGCCCTTAGCTGACTGAAAGTCAGGAATGTTGCACCCCCCGCTGACCGCCACCCCATGGGACGTCATCGTCGTCGGCGCCGGGCACAACGGGCTCACCGCCGGGGCGCTGCTCGCCCGCGCCGGCCTCGCAACGCTGGTGGTCGAGCGGCGCGATGTCGTGGGCGGGTGCTGCGTCACCGAGGAGATCGCACCCGGCTGCCGGGCATCCACCACCTCCTACATCGCGTCGATGCTGCGGCCCGAGGTGATCAGGGAGCTGAATTTGGGCTCCCACGGGCTGCGGATGGTGCCGTGCGAGCCCGCGCTGCAGGTGGCCCTGGACGGCGGCGAGGTGGTGGCAGCGTGGAACGACCCCGGCCGGACCGCCGCGGAGATCGCGCGGTTCTCGCCCGCCGATGCCCGCGCGTTCGTGGCCGCCGACGCGGAACTGCGCGCGCTCGCCGCCCGGCTGCAGCCGCTGTTCCTGGACCTGCCCCCGGACACACGGGCCACCGGCCTGCGCGGCTACCGCGAGCTGCTGCACCTGGCCCGGCGGCTGCGCGCGGTGCGCGGCCGCGATCTTGACGGCCTGACCACGCTGCTGACCGGCAGCCTGGGGCAGTTCATCGACGCCCGGTTCGAATCACGGCAGGCCAAGGCGCTGCTGCTGGCCAACAACCTGTATGGCAAGCACGGCGGCCCGTACCAGCCGGGGACCCTGCTCGGCCTGGCCTTCCACCTGCTGTCCGGCGGCGAGCACGCCGAGCAGGGGTTCTTCGGCCACGTGCTGGGCGGGATGGGCGCGATCAGCGGCGCGATCGCCTCGGCGGGCCGCGCGGCCGGGATGCAGATCGCCACCGGCGCGCCGGTCGCGCAGATCCTGGTCCGCGGCGGCCGGGCGGCCGGGGTCACGCTCGCGGACGGCACCGAGATCGCGGCCGGCACGGTGCTGTCCGGCGCCGACCCGAAGCGGACGTTCCTGCACCTGGTCGACAAGGCGGAGCTGCCCGGCGACTTCCGCGCCGCGGTCGGCGGGATCAGGATGGACGGGCCGTGCGGCAAGGTCAACCTGGTGCTGGACGCCGAGCCGCGGGTGCGCGGGATGCCAGCCGACGCGGGCCCCGGCCGCCGGGCGCTGTTCACCCTGCCGCCCGACCTCCCCGTCGCCGACGCATGCTACGACCGGGCCAAACGCGGCGAGCTGGCCGACGCTGACCAGCTGTTCATCGACTGCGTGGTCGCCTCCGCCGTGGACGGCTCGCTGGCCCCGCCCGGCCGTCACGTCATGACCTGCTTCGTCCAGTACCTGCCCTACCGGCTGGCCGATGGGACGTGGGACGGCCTGCGGGACGAGCTGGGTGACCGGGTCCTGGCCAGGATCGGCCAGTTCGCGCCGAACGTCCCGGCGGCCGTGGTCGCCAGACAGGTGCTGACCCCACTCGACCTGGAGCGCGAGTACGGCCTCACGGAGGGCAACATCTTCCACGGCGACATCGCCCCGGACCAGCTTTTCCACATGCGGCCGGTGCCCGGGTGGGCCCGCTACGCGACGCCGGTCCCCGGGCTGTACCTGTGCGGCGCCGGGGCCCATCCGGGCGGGGGCGTCACCGGCGCACCCGGCTACAACGCGGCCAGGCGGGTGCTCGCCGACCTGCGCATGGGACGGCTCCGGTGACCGCGGACGTGGTAGTGGTCGGCGCGGGCGTGATCGGCGCGGCCACCGCGTTCCACCTCAGCCTGCTGGGTGCGGGTGACGTGCTCGTGCTCGACCGTGCGACCGCCGGGTCGGGGATGAGCTGCCGCTCGTCCGCGCTGGTACGGATGCACTACACGTTCGGTCCCGAGGTCGAGCTCTCCGTGC
>DAITAE010000019.1:0-2340 GCA_036824445.1 Streptosporangiaceae bacterium
TCTGTGACCACCACCTGCTTTACGGCTACGACCCGTTCCCCGGGGCTTACGCGGAATACGCAGCCGTCCCGCCCATCGCGACCAAGAACCTGATACCCCTCCCCCCGGACCTCTCGCCGGACCTCGCCACCGTGGCCGACCCGTTCGCCTGTGCACTGAACGGCATCGAGCAGCTCGACGTGGACCTCGGCGACACCGTCGTGATCATGGGTGCCGGCCCGATCGGATGCTGGCAGGCGGTGATGGCCCGGGATCGGGGAGCCGGCCGCGTTCTCCTCACCGACATCAACCGCCAGCGCCTCGAGCTCGCCCTCCGGGTGGTGGGGGCCTTCGTGGACGACGCATGGGCGGCTGGCGAAGACAATGGCGTGGCCGAGGCACTGAGCCGCACGGGCGGCACCGGAGCAGAGCGCGTGAGCGTGGCCGCTCCCTCGAAACAGGCCCAGCAGGCGGCCCTGGAGATCGCTGCCAAGCGAGCGCGGGTCGTGTACTTCGCGGGCCTGCCGAAGCACGACCCGGTCAGCGCGCTCGACATCAACCAGCTCCACTACAAGGAGCTCACGGTGCTCGGCGCCTACGGGGCCACCCGCCGCCAGTACCGGCTGACCATGGACTACCTGAACCGCCGCCGCGACGAGCTCGGCGCGGTGGTCACCCACCGCTTCCCCCTGGCGCAGATCGCCGAGGCCTTCGACACGATCCGCTCCGGCGCCGGCCTGAAGATGGTCATCCTGCCGTGAGCGGCCCGTACGTCATTGGCTGCGATGTAGGGAGCCAGGGGACGAACGCTGCCCTGTACTCGGTCGACGGGACGCTCGTTGCCTCCGCCTACGAACCGCACCGGCTGGCGTTCCCCCGGCCCGCCTGGGCGGAGCAGGACCCGGAGGACTGGACCCGGGCGCTCCATGCCACGATCGCCAGGCTGGTGAAGACGGTCCCGGAGGGACCGTCCGCGGTGAAGGCGCTGTCCTTCGGCTCACAGCTCGACGGGATCGTGGTTTGCGACTCCAGGGGCCGGCCGCTGCGCCCGGCGCTGATCTGGATGGACCGCCGGGCGGAGGCGGAGGCAGCCGCGCTCGCCGAGCAGATCTCGCCCGCGGACTTCTACCACCACGTGGGGGTGAACCTCGACTCCTCCCATGCCGCGTTCAAGGCGATGTGGGTGCGGGAGCAGGAGCCAGAGACCTTCGCCCAGGCCGCCCGGATCATGCCGCCGGGATCGTATGTTGCCCGCAAGGCGGCGGGGGTACTCGCCGTCGACTTCTCGAACGCGTCGTCGCTGGCGCTCCTCGACCCGCGGTCCCTCACCTGGTCCCAGCCGGTACTGGATCTCGTCGGCCTCGACCCGGGGCTGCTTCCCGAGCTCGCCCCGAGCATCCAGCCAACGGGCAAGGTGGACGCGGCCTTCGCGGATGCCACCGGCCTGTCCCCCGACACCATGGTGGTGCTGGGGTGCGGGGACGAGATGGCGGCGACGCTGGGGGCCGGCGTGTACACGGCGGGCGAGGTCTGCGACGTCGTGGGCACGGCCGAGCCGGTGTGCGCGGCGTGCGGGCGGCCCAGCGAGGACCCGACGATGCTTGTCGAGTGCCACCCGCACGCCGATCCCGGTGGGTGGCTGCTCGAGAACCCGGGGTTCGTCTCCGGCGGGAGCCTGAGGTGGTGGCGTGACGAGTTCGGGATCGGCGAGAAGGAGGCCGAAGCGCGCGGCGCCGGCGATGCCTATGACCTGCTGACCCAGACAGCGGCCCGGATCGCGCCGGGCTCCGAAGGACTCGTTTTCCTTCCCTGCCTGCAGGGGGCGATGGCCCCGGAATGGAACGGCGCGGCCCGGGGGGTGTTCTACGGCCTTTCACTCGCGCACACGCGGGCCCATCTGCTCAGGGCGCTGCTTGAAGGGAGCGCCTTCGCCCTCCGCGACGTGCTGGAAGCAATGCGCGGCGCCGGTCTCGATGTTCACCGCATCACGATCGTCGGAGGGGGAGCCAAGGGACCGCTGTGGCGCCAGATCAAGGCCGATGTGACCGGGCTGCCCGTTCGCGTGCCCAGGAACGTCGAGACCACCGCGGCCGGAGCCGCGATCATCGCTGCCGTCGGCTCGGGGGAGTGCCCGGGCATCGGCCAGGCAGTGGCATCCTTCGTGACGTTCGAGCCGGACGAGCATCAGCCGGACGCGGAAAACCGCGACGCCTACGAAGACGCCTACCGGTTGTACCGCGAGGTTTATTTCGCGCTGAAACCGGTCTTCGGCCGCGGCCGGGGAGACATGTCTCAAGAGCCGGGAACCGGCGGGCGGTAACGGCCGGCGGGCGCCGGACGGCATTTCTGCGTGCGCGGCGG
>DAITAE010000019.1:2440-12421 GCA_036824445.1 Streptosporangiaceae bacterium
CCGGCGGGCGGTAACGGCCGGCGGGCGCCGGACGGCATTTCTGCGTGCGCGGCGGCGGTCAGGCTGCGTGCGCGGCAGCGCTGCCCGCGAGGTCGTGCAGTGCGCGGGCGGAACCGAGCGAGGTATCCACCGCGAGCAGCCGGGGCTCCTCCTGCCCGTTGACGACGGCCTGGATGTGGCTCACCGCCGGCGTGAACGAGTGCTCGTTGGGCCCGGCGGCAGGCTGGACGGCCGCCTCGCGGCCCTCCACGCAGACCTCGAACCGGTCCTGCCGGGTGGGGTGGAACGGGTTGGTGAGGTTGATCTGGCCGGCGGTCCCCATCAGCCTGCTGAACGTGTCCTGGGCCTGCTGGAAGCCGCACGACAGCAGCAGGCGGCGGCCGCCGGGGAAACCGAGGCACCCCCAGGTGGCGACGTCCACACCGCCGGGGTCATACACGGCGGCGGCCCAGGCGCTGGTGTGCTCGGCGCCGAACAGATCGCGGGCGAGCCGGACCGGGTAGCAGCCGACGTCGTTGAGCGCCCCGCCGGCCAGGGCGGCCGACATCCTGATGTTGCCCTCCGGGTGGGTCATGGCGAAATGGAAGCACGACTGGATCTCCAGCAGCTCACCGATCACCCCGGCGGCCAGCAGCGCGGTGACCCGGTTCATCTGGTCGTGGAACGGGAAGACGAACGCCTCCCACAGCGGGACGCCGGTCTCACGGGCCACGGCCAGCACCTGTTCGGCCTCGGCCAGCGTGCCCGCCAGCGGCTTCTCGCACAGTACCGGCTTGCCAGCCCGCAGCGCCCGGATCGTCCACTCCGCGTGCAGCGCGTTCGGCAGCGGGATGTACAGCGCGTCCAGCCCAGGGTCGTCGATCAGGCTCTGGTAGCCGACGACGGCCCGGCCGATGCCGTTGTCCCGCGCCCATTTGGCCGTCCGCTCGGCGTCGCGGCCCGCCACGGCGGCTGCCCCGCCGCCCGCCTCGCGGACCGCGGGCAGGAAGTTCCTGCGCGCGATGCCGGCCGTGCCCATGACTCCCCACCGCACCACCATGCCGTCACCCCTCGCCGCCGCCATCCTCGCTCTGCCGTGGGCATTATCCTGCCAGCCCCGGCAGGGACGTCGCTTGCCGCCCGTGCTGGCCGTCTTGCGGCGGTGGTTACGATCGGGAGGAGTGCCGAACGCGGAGGATGTAGGCGTGAGGGAGTCATCTGTCATCCCGGATGGCGCAGGCGGCGCCACGACCGAGCCGTTCCGCGGCGTCGGGGTCGCGCTGGTGACCATCTTCGGCGACGACGGCGAGGTCGATCCCGGCGCCACCGGCAAGCTCGCGGGTGACCTGGTCATGCGCGGCATGCGGGCGGTGGTGGTGTGCGGCTCCACCGGCGAGGCGGCCACGCTGACCGGGCCGGAGCGCGTCGCGCTGATCGAGGCGGTGCGGGACGCGGTGCCGCCGGGCACCCCCGTCATCGCGGGCACCGGAGCGCCGTCCGCGCGGCAGGCCGCCACGCTGACGGGGGACGCGGTGCGGGCGGGCGCCGACGCGGTGCTTGCCTTCCCGCCACCGGGAAGCCGCGACCTCGCCGGGTACTACAAGGCCGTGGCCGGCGCGGCGGGCGGACGGCCGGTGCTCGCGTACCACTACCCGCTGGTGTCCGCGCCCGGAATCCCGGTGGACGCCCTGGCCGGCCTGCCGGTGGCCGGGGTCAAGGATTCCTCTGGCGATCCAGACCGGCTGCTGGACGAGCTGGCCCACTATCCGGGCGCGACCTACGTCGGCTCGTCCGCCGTGCTCGCCCTGGCCGGGCCGATGGGGGCGGCCGGTGCCATCCTGGCGCTTGCCAACGTCGAGCCGGAACGGTGCGTGGCCGCCTTCGCAGGCGACGCCCGGGCCCAGTTCGAGCTGGCCGACCGCCACCTGGATGCCAGGCGGGGCGGCGTGGCCGCACTCAAGGCGCTGCTGGCCGCCGACCGTGGCACCTCGGAAGGGCTGCGGCAGTAGGCGACCCGCCGCTGAAGCACCTCTCCGTGATCAGGTGAGAGTGTCCGTCGCCGCAGGTGGCACCGCCTGGCACGGAGTCGCGGGCTGGCGGCACCTGCTTCGTTCCCCAGCCTGGTTCAGGCGGCCGCAGTGGTTGCTTTCCGGCGGCTGGCTCGTGCCCGGTCTGCCAGTACCGCCACCGTGGCCGCGAGCAGGGCAGCCGCGACGGCGATAAGGGTGATCTGCCAGCCGGGCATACCCCCGGAGACGGTGGTGTGGATCAGGACCGGGGACGTGGCCGGTTCGCTGGGCTCGGGTGGCGGCGGCACGGCGAACGCGGGTGTGGCGCCGCATGCCAGCAGGACAGCGGCCAGCCCGGCCAGGACGCCAGCGAAACGGCGGATGTGCTGAATGACGTTCATGGCGGTCTCCTTCGGCTCGGCATGAGTTCAAGGCGACCGTATGGCGGCAGGCGCGGGTCCGGGATCGGGATGGTTCCCCAGTTTTCCTGCTGCGCTCCCTAGATCTTGGCGGCGCCGGCCAGCCCAAGCCGGGCAGCATGCGCGGCTGCGGCGTTACGAGTCGGGGCATCCAGTTTCGCCAGCACGGCGGAGACGTGATGGTCGACGGTCTTGGTGGAGATGAACAGCTTCGCGGCGATCTGGGCGTTGGTGTGCCCGGCGCAGATCAGGTCGAGAACCTCACGCTCGCGCCGAGTCAGCCCGAGCGGATGAGCACGGGTGGCGGTTCGCGGCCCGGTGGGGATCGACCGGACGCCGAGCAGGCGCATCTTCTGCCGGGTGATCTGCGCGGCGGCGGATGCGCCGAGGTCGGTGAAGATCTTCAGAGCCTCGCGCAACGCGGCCTCTTCGGGCGCGTCGTACAGGGCCAGCGCGGCCTCGTACGGGCAGCCCAGGCCGGTCCACAGCCGGGCGGCTGCGTCCCAGTCGCCCGCCGCCTGCAGGCGGTAGGGCTCGGCGAGATCACCGCGCGGCGGCCGGCGCGAACCGGTGCGGCTCAGCCAGGCAGCGACCGCTCCGCGGTCCCAGGCGTCGCACGGGGTGCAGACGTCGTCGGCCAGCTCGGCTTCGCGGGCGGCCGACTCCGGCTGGCCCTCCAGCCAGTACGCCTCGGCGCGAGCCAGTCGCGCGCGCAGGATGGCCCTCGGCTCACTGGTCCCGTCCGCGGCCGCAGCCGCTTCATCGAGACAGTCCCAGCAGCCCGGCACCCCTTGCCGCGCACGCACCTTGCCAAGCCCGGTGAGCGGATTGATCCGGTTGACCGGTGAGGCGCCGCTACGCGTGAGCAGTTCCTCGCTCAGCGACGCCGACTCCTCCCAGCGGCCCATCTTCTCCAGGGCGCCGACTCGCTCACCCCGCAGACAGAGGCTGTAGGCGCCGATGTCGTGCTCGTCGCAGTAGGCGACGCCCTCCGCGAAACACCGCTCGGCTTCGTCGAACCGCCGCTGACCGCAGTAAAGGGCATGCAGATTCGCGTAGGCGCGGCCCGCCTGTGCCTGCAAGCCCCCGGAAACCGCGATCTCCATCGCCCGGTGCATCGGGGTAGCCCAGTCTCTGCCTTGAGCAGCGGCGGCATAGCCCTGGGTGTTGAGCGCGTAACTGAGTACCTCGGGCACGTTGAGCGATTCGGCCAGTGCCTGTGCCCGCCTCGACAGCCCGATCGAGGCGTCGACCTGCCCGTGTTCCAACCGAAGGCCGGCGAGCCTGGCGTACGCCCAGGCCAGCTCGGTGCTGGGCCCGAGCGGCTCCAGGATCACGACCGCGGCCTCGGCCGCGGCCGCCGCTTCATGGCCGCGGCACGATCGCCACTTCGCATGGGAAAGCTGGGTGAGAGTGGCGCTTTCGCGCACTCGGTCACTGGTCCGGCGCCACAGCACGAGCGCATGCTCACCAGCGTCGGCGGCGTCCTGCCATCGGTCGAGCAATCCCGCTTCGTAGGCGAGCCCGTCCCACAGACTGGCGGCCGTCGCCGGGGCTGTCCCGGCCGCGAACCGCAGGGCCCGCCCGAACTGCGCCGCCGCCTCTCGGTGTGAGGCCAGCTCGGCCGCCCGCCACGCCGCCGCTGTGGCATAGCGCAAGGCGGCCCGGCCGTCCCCCGCCCCCTCTGCGTGGAAGGCCATTTGCGCATCGTCGTCACATCTGGCGGCTTCCAGTGCAGCCAGGATCCGGGCGTGGAGGGCGCGGCGGCGGTGCGCCGCGATCGCCTGTTCCACCGCCAGCCGGGCGATCTCGTGGCGGAATCTGAGCCAGCTGCCATCCTCGGCGAGCAGCCCGGACGCAAGGACCTCATCGAGGACCGGCGGCGGGCAAGCCGTGACCGACTCGACCAGCCGCAGATCACTGCGGGTGCCGATCAGCGCCGCGGCGTCCAGCACGTCGCGGGACTGGCCGCTCAGTCTGGCGACGCGCGCCAGCACGGCGTCGCGTGCCGCCGCCGGGACCTCGTTCATCCCCGCCTGGAGCACTTCTGTGACGTAGAACGGGTTTCCGCCGGTCAACCGGTACAGCGCGGCCGCGTCAAGCCCGCTGGCGCTGGCCAGGCGCCGCACCGCGTCCGCGGACAAGGGCGCAAGCTCGATACGCCGCGTCGACCGCTGCCTGACCAGCTCACCAAGGGCGGCGCGCAGCGGGTCACCCGCGGCCAGGTCCTCGCCGCGGTAGGTGGCAATGAGCAGAACGGCGGCGTCCGCCAGCCGCCGGCCAAGGAAGCGCAGCAGGTCAAAGGTCGCCTCATCGGCCCAGTGGACGTCCTCCACGACCACTACGTCCAGCGTTCCCCGTTCGCTGATCTGGCGCAGCAGGGCCCGGAACAGCTCTTCGCGAGCAGCGCGGGAGCGGCACAGGTCCAGCAGCTCACCGCCGAGCCGCTCAGCGAGGTCAAACAGCGGCCCGAGCGGCCGCGGGGTGAAAAGGCCGTCGCACGCCCCCCAGGACCAGCGCGCATCTGGCAGGTCACACTGAAACTGCTCCACCAGGGCCGACTTGCCGACGCCCGCCTCACCGGCCACGAGGACCAGCCGCCCGTGGCCTCGCCGTGCCTCCTGCGCATACGCGGCCAGCGACGCCAACGGCGATTCGCGCTCCAGCAACTGCCGCATGCTCACCAGTGTCGTCCGCCTCAACGCCGGTTGCCAACCGGCGGCCTCGCGCCGCGGGAGTGTTCGACCAGCTGAAACCCGTGAGCACGTCCGCT
Organism: Streptosporangiaceae bacterium; assembly: GCA_036824445.1. Classification (GTDB taxonomy): domain Bacteria; phylum Actinomycetota; class Actinomycetes; order Streptosporangiales; family Streptosporangiaceae; genus UBA9676. The sequence goes on from DAITAE010000019.1 coordinate 7,621, forward strand.
CTCAGCGATAGCTCTCGAGGGATATCTCGTTTATGAGATACCGTTCGGCATATGGGGCGATCTGGCATGGATGCGGACCCGCACCCGCCGGGCCGGTGGGGGGAACACGGTGAGCCCGGCGAGCCGAGCGGGCTGCCGTTGCCGCTGCTGCCGGGGTTCCGCGAGATGGCCATCCGGCACATGTCCGCCGAACGCCGCCGTCTGGTGCGGGAGCTTGCCGAGCAGCGCAGGTCGGCCGGGCTGTCCCAGACCGAGGTCGCGGCCCGCATGGGCACGTCGCAATCCGCCGTCGCCCGGCTGGAGGCCGGAGACGCGGACGTGCGCGCCTCGACGCTCGAACGCTATGCCGCCGCGATCGGCAGCGAGATCACCTGGCGGCTCGGGAGCTAACCAGCCGCGCCCAGTGACGAGGAGGAAGCCTGCTGATGATCACCTACCGCGTCGGCCCGTTCCCGCCCCGGCCGCCGTTTCCGCCGTGGCAGCCGGGACCACCGGAACGGCCCGGCCAGCCCCCGCAGCCTCCCCGCCCCAACCCGGCGATCCAGCCGGTCCAGGTATGGGCCGAACCGGGCGAGTGGCCGGGCAGGCTCTACGAACGGCTGCTGAACCAGCGCATCGTGATGACCCACGGCTGCCTGGACGGTGAGTCGGCTACCCGGCTCTGCGCCCAGCTGCTCACCCTCGACGCGGAGGGGGAGGGGCCGATCCGGCTGGAACTGCAGAACCTGGATGCCGACCTGCCGGCGGCGCTGACCGTCATGGGCGTGCTCGACACCCTCCGGGTCCCGGTGACCGCCTACGCGGGTGGGAGGACAAGCGGCCCCGGTCTGTGCGTGCTCGCGGCCGCCAGCCACCGCAGGGCCTACCCGAACGCCTTTTTCGCCATGTCCGAGCCCAGGGTCAGCTTCGACGGCCCGGTGACCGCCGTCGCCGTGCACGAGGAACAGGTACGCGCGATGCTCGCCGAACTGTACGAACGGCTCGCCGAGGTCACCGGGCACGAGGTGGACGAGATCCGGGAGGACGCGAGGCGGGGCCGGCTGCTCACGGTCGAGCAGGCGATCGACTACGGCCTGATCGAGGGCCTCGCGGAGGCCCGGGGCCCGGCCGGCCCGGGCGTCGCCGGACTCGGCGGCCCGGCGGGCCCGGGCGGGTAGAGGCAGGCGGCGCGGCGCCGCAGGCATCGCCGATGGAGATCGCCCGCAGCAGGGCCTTGTTGATGTTGGCGGCGGGCCGCCCGCGTCGGCCGCCCGCGCGCAGCGCGACGGCGCTGGCTGGCCGGGGCCGGAAGCGGGAGACTAGCCGGGTGACCAGCATCGTCCGGGCATCCGTCCGCGTGGAAGGGGTCGTGCAGGGGGTGGGATTCCGTCCCTTCGTGTACTCGCTCGCCACCCGGCTGGGGCTGGCCGGGTGGGTCGGCAACGACGTCGATGGCGTGTTCGCCGAGGTGGAAGGCCCAGCCTCCGGCGTGAAGGAGTTCCTGGGCTTGCTCGAGGCGCAGCCGCCACCACTGGCCCGGGTGGACCGGGTCACGGCGGCCGCCATTGCCCCCAGCGGGGCACGGGGTTTCTCGATCGTCGCCAGCGACCACACTGGCCACCGCCGGGCACTGGTCTCCGCCGACAGCGCCACCTGTGACGAGTGCCTGGCCGAACTGGCCGACCCGGCCGACAGGCGTTATGCATATCCGTTCATCAACTGCACCAACTGCGGGCCGCGGTTCACGATCGTCACAGGGGTGCCCTACGACCGCCCGCTGACCACCATGGCGCGCTTCGCCATGTGCGCTGCGTGCGAGGCGGAATACCACGATCCGGCGGACCGCAGGTTCCACGCCCAGCCGGTCTGCTGCCCGGCCTGCGGGCCACGGCTGCGTCTGCTCGACGCGCGGGGCGCCGACGTGGCGGGGAACCCGCTGGCCGAAGCGGCCCGGATGCTGGCCGGCGGGCAGGTGCTGGCGGTCAAGGGACTCGGGGGATACCACCTTGCCGTTGACGCCAGCGGCCAAGCTGCCGCGTCGGCGCTCCGGGCCCGCAAGCACCGGGAGGATAAGCCGTTCGCGCTGATGGTGGCCGATGTGGCGGCCGCGCGGGAACTGTGCGAGGTGGACGAGACCGGCGAGTCCCTGCTGGCCAGCCCCCGGCGGCCGGTGGTGCTGCTGCCGCGCCGGGCCGGCGCGGCGGTCGCCGACGCCGTCGCGCCGGGCAACCGCCAGCTCGGGATCATGCTTCCGTACACCCCGCTGCACCATCTGCTGCTCGGGGAGGTCGGCCGTCCTATCGTGCTGACCAGCGGCAACGTCTCCGATGAGCCGATCGCGTACACCGACGCCGACGCGCTGGCGCGACTGGCCGGCATCGCGGACGCCTTCCTCACCCACGATCGCGCGATCCACACCCGGACCGACGACTCCGTGGTGCGGCCGCTGCGGGGCGGGGAAACTCTGCTGCGCCGCTCCCGCGGTTACGCGCCCGAACCGCTCCGCCTCGCCGCCCGCATCCCACGGCCCGTGCTGGCCTGCGGCGCGGAGCTGAAGAACACGTTCTGCCTGGCAGCGGAGGACCGGGCATTCGTCTCCCAGCACATCGGCGATCTCGAGAACTTCGAGACCCTGCGGTCGTTCACCGAAGGGATCGACCATTTCCGGCGGCTGTTCGACATCGAGCCGGAGGTGGTGGCGTACGACCTGCACCCGGACTACCTCTCCACCAAGTACGCGCTGGACCTCGGCGGTGTGGACTTGGTGGGGGTCCAGCACCACCACGCGCACATCGCGTCGTGCCTGGCCGACAACGGGGAGGAGGGCCCGGTTATCGGGGTGGCCTTCGACGGCACCGGGTTCGGCGCCGACGGCACGATCTGGGGCGGGGAGTTCCTGCTCGCGGACCTGACCGGGTTCGAGCGGGCGGGCCACCTGGAGCCGGTGCCCATGCCCGGCGGCGCCGCCGCGATCAGGCAGCCGTGGCGGATGGCGGCCGCGTACCTCGATGCCGCGTATGGGGGTGAGCCGCCAGCCGGCCTCGCGGTCGCCAAGCACAACGCCGCCCGCTGGCAGGATGTGGTGCTGATGTCCCGGCGGGGGATCAGCGCGCCGCTCACCTCAAGTGCGGGCCGGCTGTTCGACGCGGTCGCCGCCCTGCTGGGGGTGCGGGACGCCATCAACTACGAGGGCCAGGCCGCGATCGAGCTTGAGCAGTGGGCCGATCCGGCCGAGCGCGGCGCCTACCGGGCCGCCATCGAGCCGGGCCCGGCCGACCCAGCCGGTGCGAGGGATGCGGTCGCCGGTGGCGGCGGAGCCGCCGGCCCGCTGCGGGTGCCTGGCGCTGGCCCGTTGGGGGTGCCTGGCGCTGGCCCGCCGGGGGTGCGCGGCGCTGGCGCGTTGGGGGTATCTGGCGCTGGCCCGCTGGGGGTGCGCGGCGCTGGCCCCTTGCGGGTGCGCGGCGCCGATCTGGTGCGCGCGGCGGCGGAGGATCTGCTGGCGGGTGAGCGGCCCGCGGTCATCGCCGCCCGGTTCCACCGCGGGGTGGCGGCCGCCATCGTCGAGGTGTGCACGGCGCTGCGGGAGACATCTGGGCTGGGCACCGTAGCGCTGTCGGGTGGTGTGTTCCAGAACGTGCTGCTGCTTGGCCACGTCGTGGACCGGCTCGAGGAGTCGGGATTCCGGGTGCTCACGCACGCCCGGGTACCGCCCAATGACGGCGGGATCAGCCTCGGCCAGGCGTCCGTGGCTGGGGCCCGCGACCGCCTGGCCGGAAGTTAAACACGTGACTGCTGTGACGCAGGTGACCCGTGCGAAGGTGGGCCCAGCCGTGATCATGGGATCACTATCGTTCTTGCAGTAGCAATCCCATGATCACGGCCCAGGTGGGGCTGCTGGCCGGAACTACGGTTGCCGTCAGGGCACGAAGACCACACGCTCGCCGCTTCCGGCTTGCCGCCACGCCTGTTCGACTCGGCGAGCGGTACAGCCGCGACATGATTGCGGTCCGGGAGCGGAGCAGGCCGGGTGCCGGTCAGAGCTCGTAGTCCAGGGTGTAGGAGTGCGCGCCGTCCGCGCCGATGATGATCTGGCCCTCACCGCGGATCCCAGCCAGGTCGCCGGTCCCGGTCGTCTCGACGATCTTCCAGGTCATCCAGGGGACCGCGTTCGCACCGCCGGCATTGTGCTGGAGCACGAAGCCGCCCTTCCGGCCGTGCAGCGTCCCCTCGAACCGCTCCATGCCGACGTATGCCGCGGGGTGCTCGGTGTGAACCGTGATGATGTCCGTCTCGCTGTTGCCGACCAGATCCCCGTGGAAGGTCTTTGTGATGTGGGCCCGCGCGAGCGCTACCCCCTCGCGGTCGTCATGCGGTGGCTGCGTGTCGAAGCGCTCGATGTCGAACGTTCCTTCTGCTCTGCTCATACCGGCCACTTTGCCGCACCGGTGCCGCCCGGCCGCCGCCGGGGCGCCAGGCCGTCGCAGGGTCAGGGCAGGCCTCAATGCCCGCCCGCCGACGCCAATGGATACCGCCCGGGCGTCGTTCGTTGGGCGCGCAGCCGCGCCGTTCTCAGGCGCGGTCCTCGAGGACATCCAGGTCGTAGAACACCGGCGGCACATCGGCAAGTGCCATGTACTTCTCCGCGGCCGCTTGCGTCTCTGGCAGTTTCGAGTTCTCCATCGCCGACTCGTACGAGTCGAAGAACACGATCGCAAAGTAGCGGCCCGGCTGGTTGCGGTCGGCCGCCAGGATCTCCCGCCGGACGGTGCGCTTGCCCTCGCTGGCCCGTCGCCACCCCTCGTCGGCCTGGCGGACGGCGTCG
>DAITAE010000019.1:12431-18551 GCA_036824445.1 Streptosporangiaceae bacterium
GAGATCGGAAGTGCGGAACTCGACCACCTGCACAAAACTCATCTGCTCGCTCCCCCCGTCGATGAGCGGTGTTCAGTAAATACGTCGCCGCGCCGCGGCGCGGATCAGTGATTCGGCAGTCCTCAGACCGGGCCCGATGGCGGCGTGCCACGACCCTCCGCGGTTCATCGGAGTCAGCCGTGGCTGCGGGCGGTGAACGGGGTCAGCCGTGGCTGTCGGCGGTGAAGGCGTCGGCGACAAGGCCGAGGCCGATCCCTAGCATCCAGATGTCCTTGCTGACCGCGACACCGGCCTGGCTCGGCCAGATGCTGCCCGGCTTGCGCAGCGCGGGAGTGCGCGCGTACATGGTGACGAGGCTGCCGGAGAAGCCGGTGAGCGCGGCCCCGGCCAGGGCATTCGGAACGATGGGGGCAAGCAGTGCCGTTCCTATGGCGATCTCGCTGGCGGCAAGGAGGCGGAGGAAGCGGGTCGGCGGGATGCGGTTGAGCACGGGGAAGGCCCCGGCGGCTATGCCATGCAGGGCCGTGGCGCGGGTCTCGTCGGCACGCCATTTGTCGAGGCCAGAGTGGAGGATATAGGCGCCGGTGGTAACGCGGCCGGGGAGATCACGTGCTTTGACCGGAAGACGCACGGGGGTCCTTTCGAGGGTTGGGCTTCGGAAGGCGGCCGCACCAGGCTGACGCCTCGGCGGCCTCTTGGGCTGAGGCTCAGAAGCCGGGGAAGATGCGCCGCAGCTCGTCGAGGTCGACCCCGCGCGCCTCGACGGCCGGCGTGTGGGCGGGGTCAAGGCGCCCGTAGACGAGACGGACCAGGGCCTCGGCGGGAAGCCGCAGCTCCGGGAGGGACTGCGCACCCGCGTCGGTAAGTTCCGGGAGGGACTCCGCGCCATCGGCGGGCGTGAGCGTGACCGTCTCTCCGGACTCCAGGATGAAGCGCCGCTGCGGGCTGGTCGCCGACACCAGCAGCCGCAGCTGCGTCCCGTCCGGCTTGCCGCTGCGCGTCACGAGCTGGCCGAGCGTGTCGACGAGCAGGGCCACGGCATCGGGGGCCACCGTAGCCGCGGGGTTGAGCGCCACCGCGATATCCCAGGTGTGGATGGCATGCTCGCCGAGGCGCATCCGTAGCAGCCCGGCCATGTCGAGATCCATCCCGAACAGCTCCAGGCGGAACCGGTCTCGCTGGTCGGCGTCGAGTGATTCGATCCGCTCGACCAGCGCCTCATCGGCCACCACGGCATCGGCCGCCTGCGCCTGCGGGCTCCGTGCGTTCCACGCGTCCCAGATGGGCGGGAACGCGTCCCGGCCCGGTGCGTCCTGCCCATTCAGTCCGGCGTCGAGGAACAGGCCGAACACTTCTGACTGCGACCCGATGTGCGAGAACACCTGGGCGATCGACCACTCCCTCGCGTACGAGCGCTGCTGCAGCTGGCCGGCGGTCACCGGCTCCGCAAGCGTGCGCAACCTGTCGTGGGAGTGGCGCAGGGCGTTGATCCATGGGGCCGGGTCGGTCTCCATGCCGCTTCTCCGTTCTCGGCGGTACCGGGCATGCCCACAAGCCGCGGGCGGCGTATGTGGAGGATGGTCTCCGGAACGAACCCTATAGCAGCTTCCGGAGGCTGGCCTCCATATCGTCTACGATGGTCCGATGACCGTCCCGACCGGCCCGGCTAATCCGGCTGGTCCGGCCCAGCGGGCTGGCGACGTCGGCCCGGCTAGCGAGGGCGGCCCGGCTGGCGAGGGCGGCCCGGCTGGCGAGGCCGGACCGCCTCGCGGGGCTGGCCTTGCTGCCGCCGCTTGCCAAGCTGGCCCAGGCGACGTGGCCGATCCGGCCGGCACGGCTGACACCGCGGATCCCTGCGGGGTTCATCGTCGGCTGCGGGTGGATGCCGAGCGAAACCGGGTCGCGTTGCTGGATGCCGCCCGGGAGGTGTTCGCCGAGCAGGGTCTCGAAGCGCCCCTGGAGGAAATCGCCCTGCGCGCCGGGGTCGGCATCGCCACGTTGTACCGCCGCTTCCCGAACCGCGGACAGCTTGTCGCCGCAGCGCTCGTCGGCAACTTCGCCCAGTACGCCGAGGCAGCGGGGCGTGCGCTGGCCGTCCCGGACCCGTGGGTCGGCTTCGCCGGTTTCATCGAGCGGATCTGTGAGCTGCAGGCGGCCGACCGTGGCCTGTCCGACCTGCTATCCATGACGCTGCCCGGCGATGAGCGTATCGAGCAGCTTCGCAGGCTCGCTAACGACCGGGTGGTCGAGCTCATTGAGCGCACCAAGGCCGCTGGCCGGCTGCGTCAGGATTTCGTCCGCGAGGACATCCTGCTGCTGCTGGTCGCCCACGCCGCGGTGGTAGCAGTAACCCGGGCGGACGCCCCGGATGCGCCGCGGCGGTTCGTGGCACTGATACTCGACGCGTTCCAGCGCCAGGATGGGGCCGCGTTGCCTGCGCCGCCCACGACAGCCCAGATGACGAGGGCCATGCTCCGGCTTGCGGGGGAACGGGGCTGCGGTAGGCACGCCTGAGGCCCCCGCCCGCCGGTGCGGGCGGGGCCGCTGTGCGGTGGTCGGCCTGCCCGAGGCTGCCATCCTGCCGAGGCGGCCAGCTCGCCCGGGGTCATCGGTCCGCCCGGGGCCGTCGGCCTGCCGGGGTCATCAGTCTGCCCGTGGCCGTCAGTCTGCCGGGGCCGGCAGCTCGCCCGCCGCCCGTCAGCTTGCCCGGCCGTCAGCTTCCCAGGGGCCGTCAGTCGCCGGTGTACCGCGGCCCGGCCGAGGGTGGCGGCGGCCTCACGCCGTTGCCGATGCCACCTCGACCGACACGATCCGCATGTCGCCACCCGACAGCACGGCCGCGTCGGCGCTGCCGCACTGGCATACCGGGATCGGCCCGTCGGGCTCGAACTCCGTGCCGCAGGCGCCGCACCGGCACCGGGCCGGGACCTCTCTGATCTCGAGCCGGGCCCCTTCCAGGTTCGTTCCCTCGGCCGCCATTCCGAAGTAGAACCGGACCGAATCGGCGCTCACGCCGGACAGCGAGCCGATCTCGAGGTGGACGCAGCTGATGGTGGCGTCGGGCAGGCGCTCCGTGACCGCGGTCACGACGCTCTCGGTGATCCCGTACTCGTGCACGTGGCGCTCCCTCGCGTCGTCAGCGGTCCGGTACCTCAGCAGATCCGGGGCAGCGGGTCGCCGACCAGCAGGTCGACGATCCTGGTACCGCCGAAGGCGGTCTTGAGCAGCACGATGCCCGGTTGGTCCGCCGTGATATGGCCGATGGCCGCGGCCTGCTCGCCGAGCGGGTGCGCGCGCAGCGCCGCCAGCGCCCGGTCGGCCTGCTGCCCGTCGACGATCGCTACGAGCTTGCCCTCGCAGGCCACGTACATCGGGTCGATGCCGAGCAGTTCCGCCGCGCCCCGCACTTGGGTGCGGACCGGGATCTCGTCCTCCTTGACCACCACACCCACCCCGGCTGCGACCGCGACCTCGTTGAGGATGGTGGCCACCCCGCCCCGGGTGGCATCGCGCATGGCCCGTACCCCGGGGACCGCCGCGAGCAGGCCGGCGATCATGCCGTTCATGGCCGCGGTGTCCGAGGACAGGTCGGCCTCGATGTCGAGCTCGCCGCGGGCAAGCATGATCGTCACGCCGTGGTCGCCGACCGGACCGGACACGATGACCGCGTCACCGGGACGGGCGGTGGCGGCACCGAGGGCCAGATCGTGCTCCACCACCCCCACCCCGGCCGTATTGATGTAGCAGCCGTCGGCCTTGCCGCGCTCGACCACCTTGGTGTCGCCGGTGACGACCTGCACCCCGGCCACGGCTGCGGCGGCCTGCATGGACGCCACGATCGCCGTCAGGTCGGCGACGGGGAAGCCTTCCTCCAGAACGAAGCCGGCCGACAGGTACAGCGGGGTGGCCCCGGCCACCGCCAGGTCGTTGACGGTCCCGTTCACGGCCAGGTCGCCGATGTTGCCGCCGGGGAAGAACAGCGGCGAAACGACGTAGGTGTCGGTCGTCAGCGCCAGCCGCGAGCCGGCCACCTGCAGCAGCGCGGCGTCCTCCAGCGGCTCGAGCACCGGGTTGCGGAACGCGTCCAGGAACACCGCCTCGGTCAGGGTCCGGCTGGCCTTGCCGCCGGCCCCGTGCGACATAGTGATCCGCTCTTCCCTGATCCGCGGGCGGCGCCGCCGGGCCCGCTCGATCCGGTCGAGCACCTGCTGCTCGCGATCGGAGGGGGTGCCTGCCCGCCCGGCCGTCCGTGATGCGGTGCCCGCGTCCCCGGCGCCCGCGCCCCGGCCGGCCGCGTCCCTGGTGGCGGCCTCCCCGGCGGCAGCATGCTCGGTGGCCGTGTGCTCCTCGTGCGCGCGCAGGGCCTCATCGACCCAGTTGGTCCCCCGGCTGGTCATGGCCGGCTCAACTCCACCTCAACCACCCGGTGCCGGTTCATCCGGCCGTAGTTGTAGTAGGCGGCGCAGGCGCCCTCGGGGGAGACCATGCAGGTACCGATCGGCGTCTCCGGGGTACACGCCGTGCCGAACACCTTGCACTCCCACGGCTTGAGCACGCCCTTGAGCACCTCGCCGCACTGGCACGCCTTCGGGTCGGCGACTCGGACCCCGGGCACCTCGAACAGCACCTCGGCGTCGAACGCGCGGAACCCCTCGCGCAGCCGCATCGCCGAGTGGGTGATGAAGCCCAGGCCGCGCCATTCGAAGTACGGCCGCAGCTCCATCACCTCGTTGATCGCGGTCAGCGCGGCCAGGTTGCCGTCCCACGGCACCACCCGGGTGTACTGGTTCTCCACCTCGGCCCGGCCCCCGGACAGCTGCATCATCAGCATGTAGATGGACTGCAGGATGTCCAGCGGCTCGAAACCGGCCACCACCACCGGTTTGCCGTAGCCGGAGGCGATGAACTCGTACGGTCGGCAGCCGATCACCGTGGACACGTGCCCGGGGCCGATGAACCCGTCCAGCCGCAGGTCGGGGGAGTCCAGGATGGCCTTGATCGCCGGGATGATCGTGACGTGGTTGCAGAACACCGAGAAGTTCTGCAGCCCCATCGCCTTGGCCCGCAGCACGGTCATCGCGGTCGAGGGGGTGGTGGTCTCGAACCCGATGGCCATGAACACGACCCGCTTGTCTGGGTTCTGGCGGGCGATCTTCAGTGAGTCCAGCGGCGAGTAGACCATCCGGATGTCGGTCCCGGCCGCCTTGGCGTCGAAGAACGAGCCTTGGCTGCCCGGCACCCGCATCATGTCGCCGAACGAGGTCATGATCACATCCGGCTGCGAGGCCAGGTGGATGGCGTCGTCCACCCGTCCCATGGGGATGACGCACACCGGGCACCCGGGGCCGTGCACCAGCGTGATCGCCTCGGGCAGGTAGTCCTCGAGCCCGTGCTTGTAGATGGTGTGGGTGTGCCCGCCGCACACCTCCATGAACTTGTACTGACGCCCCGGCTCACACAGCTCCGCGATCCGGGCGGCCAGCGCGTGCGCCTTGTCGGCGTCGCGGAACTCATCGACGAACCGCATGGCTCCCCCTTACTCGATCCGTGATTCGGCGAGGGCGGCGAGCTCGTCGGCGTAGGCCTGCCCGATTCCCTCCAGGAACTGGAGCGCGGCCGCGGCCTCGCCTTCGTCGATCTTCGACAGCGCGAAGCCGACGTGGATGAGCACCCACTCACCCGGCTTCGGCAGGTCGTCGGCGAGCAGGCCGATGTTGATCACCCGCCGGACGCCGCTGACGTCCACCCGGGCCAGGTCCGGCTGGTCCGGGAGGACCGCCGGTGCGTGGTTGCAGGTCATGCTCGACGGAGATCACGGCGCCGCGTATCCTCGCCCCGATGAAAGCCCTCGTCACCGGCGGTGCCGGCTTCATCGGCTCGCACATCGCCGCCGCCCTGGCGGCCCGCGGCGACCGGGTGCGGGTGCTCGACGACCTGTCCGCGGGGCGCCTGGAGAACCTCGAGGGCCTGGGGGCCGGGATCGAATTCCTGCGCGGCAGCATCGGCGACCAGGCCGCCTGCCGTGCGGCGGTCGCCGGCGTGGCGGGCATCTTCCACGAGGCGGCCCAGGTCTCCGTGCCGCGCAGCATCGAGGACCCGCTCGCGAGCTATGCGACCAAC
>DAITAE010000875.1:0-1506 GCA_036824445.1 Streptosporangiaceae bacterium
TTCGGACACACGGACCTGAACCGTGCGCGTCTGCCGTTCCGCCACCCGCCCGGGCGACGAGTCAGGTTAGCACGTCGCCAAGCTGGCCCTCACCGCCGATACGATCGGATGCGAGCAGGGAAGGAGGTGCCCGGGGGTGGGAGTGCTACAGCGTTTCGAGCGGAGGCTTGAAGGCATGGTCGAGGGGGCCTTCGCGCGGGCGTTCAAATCCGAGCTCGAGCCGGTGGAGATCGCCAGCGCGGTGCAGCGTGAGATGGATGACCGCGCCGCGATCGTGGCACAGGGCAGAACGCTGGTACCAAACGATTTCGTGGTGGAACTGTCGGAGACCGACTATCAGCGCCTGCAGGTCTACGCGGACAACCTCGGCATCGAGCTTGCCACACTGGCCCGCGAGCACGCCAAGGAGCAGGGCTACTCCTTCGTGGGCCCGGTGCGGATGCGCTTCGAGGGCCTGCCGGACCTGACCACGGGCACCTTCCGCATCCGGTCCGGCGTGATCCGGGGCACCACGGTCGAGGGCGGGGAGATCCGGCGCCCCGCCACTGACCTGCCGCGCCCGCCCGGGGCATTCGCGGGGCGGCCAAGGCTGCTGGTCTCCGGCCCCGAGCCGGGGGCGGACGGCAGCATGCAGCGCACCTATGAACTCACCGGGCCGGTGACCATGCTCGGCCGGGGCACCGACTGCGATCTGCGGCTCGTGGACCCCGGTGTGTCCCGCCACCATGCTGAGCTGCGGGTGGAAGACGACGAGGTCGTCCTCGTCGATCTAGGATCCACCAACGGCACGTTCGTCAACGGCGAGCCGGTCAGGCGGGTCACACTCACCGACGGCACGCGCATCACGCTCGGCCGCACGACCCTGGTGTTCCGCCGGGATGGCATCTACTGACCTCCAGCAGGGACCACAGTGAAGACAACCAGCGTCCCGGCGGCCGGCGGCCCGGCAGCCCGGTGGCCGCGGCGACGCGAGGACACATGACCCGATGAACGCGCTCACCCTCACCTTGATCAGGGTCGCCTTCCTGGCGGTCCTGTGGCTGTTCGTGATCGCGGCAGTGGGTGTGGTGCGCACGGACCTGTTCGGCCCGGCGGTCTCCAGCCGCCAGCAGCGCCGCCAGCAGAAGGCACAGCGGGCCAAGGCGGCGCGGCCCGCCCGCCCCGGCCGGGCGGCGCGCGGGGCTCCGCAGCGGTTGCTGGTGACTGGAGGTTCGCTCGCGGGCACATCCATCGGGCTGGCGGACCAGCAGATCACCATCGGGCGGGCCAATGACGCGACTCTGGTACTGTCCGATGATTACGCTTCGAGCCGACATGCCCGGTTGTTCCCTCAGAACGGCCAATGGATCGTTGAGGACCTGGGATCGACCAACGGCACGTACCTGGACCGGCAGAAGGTGACGCAGCCGACGCCGGTGCCGGCGGGTGTGCCGATCCGCATTGGCAAGACCGTTCTGGAACTGCGCAGATGACACTTGCACTCCGCTATGCGGTCCGCTCAGACGT
>DAITAE010000876.1:0-1502 GCA_036824445.1 Streptosporangiaceae bacterium
GCCGGCATGAGCACGCCGCGGACCACGGTGGCGTCGATGAGCACGGCCGCGGCCATCGCGACGCCGAACATCTTGAACTCGATCAGCGACAGCGTGGCGAAGATGGAGAACACCGCGACCATGATCACCGCCGCGCTGGTCACCACGCCCGCGCTGCCGGCGATCCCGCCAGTGATCGACTGGGGCGTGCTCCACCCCCGCAGCCGCAGTTCCCTGATGCGGGACAGGATGAACACGTGATAGTCCATGCTGAGCCCGAACAGGAGCACGAACAGGAACAGCGGCATCCAGGTCACGATCCCGCCGTACGGGCTGAACCCCAGCAGGCCGCTCAGGTGGCCGTCCTGGAAGATCAGCGTCAGCAGGCCGTAGGCGGCGCCGACCGACAGCAGGTTCAGCACGATCGACATCAGCGGGATCGCGACCGAGCGGAAGGTCAGCAGCAGCAGCAGGAAGGCCAGCCCGAGCACGAACGCGAACACGACCGGCGCCCTGCTGTGCATCCGGGCCGAGAAATCGTGGGTGCTGGCGGTGTTGCCCGCGACCGCGTAGCTGATACCACCGACCTTGCCCAGGGTGGCGGGCAGGGCGCGGTCGCGCAGCGTTTCCAGCGCGCTGATCGAGGTGCGGTTGGTACCGTCGCCGGCCAGCGGCACCGAGACGACCAGCACCTGCCCGTGGCCGAGCACGGTGGCCGTGACCGGATCCCGGAGCGGCCCACTGGTCCCCGCCCGCCCCTGCAGGGCAGCGACCGCCTGGCGGACCGGCTGGCCCGACAGGTCCTTGCCGGTGACGACGACCTCGGCCGGGGCCGGGCCACCTGGGAAGGATTGCTGGATCGCCAGCAGGTTGCGGACCACGGGGACGCTGGTGGGCAGGTCATGGAGCCCAGGGTCAGCCAGGCGCATGCTGAAGGCCGGGATGGTCAGCGCGACCAGCGCCAGCGCGGCGGTGCCACCCCACAGGACCGGCCGGGCCACCACCCTGCGCACGAGCGCGTTCCAGAACGCCGAGCGCCGCGCCGCGGTCCGGCGGCGGCCCAGGAACGGGATCTTGCCCTTGTCCACCCACGTGCCCAGCAGGGATAGCAGCGCGGGCAGGGCGGTCAGCGAGCCGATCACGGCCACGCCCACGACCAGGATCGTGCCGATCGCGATCCCGGTGAAGACGTCGATGCCGGTCAGGAACAGCCCCGCCAGGGAGATCATCACGGTCAGCCCGGACACGACGATGGCCCGCCCGGAGGTGGCGGCCGCGGTCCGCAGCGCCTCGGCCTGGCTCGCGCCCGCCGCCCGTTCCTCCCGCTCCCGGCGCAGGTAGAACAGCGAGTAGTCGATGCCCACGGCCATCCCGACCAGCAGCACCACCGAGGACGTGGTGCTGCCAATCGGCAGCCACCGGCTGGGGATGGCCAGCAGCGAGATGGCGGTGGCGACCGCCGTGCCGGCCAGCAGCAGCGGGATGCCCGCGGCGATCAGCGCGCCGAACACCACCAGCAGCAG
>DAITAE010000877.1:0-1502 GCA_036824445.1 Streptosporangiaceae bacterium
GGCCCAGCTGGGCCTGGTCACCATCGACACCACCAGTGCCGCCCGCACGGTGCGCGTTCACGAGCTGGTCCAGGAGGCCGTCCGGGAGAGCCTCTCCACCGCCGAGTGCGACCAGGCCGCCCGGGCCGCCGCCGACGCCGTGCTCCAGGCCTGGCCGCTGCGGGCCGTGCCGCCCGCGTTCGATCAGGCGCTCCGCGACTGCACGGCCAAGCTCCGCCAGGTAGCCGGGGTGCTGCTCTGGACCCCGGAGTGCCACCCGGTCCTGATGCGGGCCGGCCGGAGCCTGGACGACGCCGGGCTGACCGAACCCGCGATCGCCTACTGGCGGGCGATGATCGATATCGGCCGGCCGACGCTGGGCACAGCGCACCCGCATACGCTCCTCGCCTGTGACCGCCTCGCCGCCGCGTGCGAAGCCACCGGGCGGCACGCGGACGCGATCCCCATGTACGAGCGGGTGCTCGCCGAGCGCGAGCGCGGCCTGGGCCCGGCTCACCCGGACACGCTGAACGCGCGAAACAGCCTGGCCCGCGCATACAGCGCGACTGGGCGCGCCGGAGATGCGATCCGGCTGGCCGAACGCGCGCTGGCCGAGTGCGAGCGCGTGCAGGGACCGGAGCACCCGGACACCCTGGCCGCACGATCGGAGCTCGCCCAGGTCTATCTCAGCGCCGGGCTGCGCAACGAGGCCGTCGCCGTTTACGAGCGCACCCTCGCCGGGCGGGAGCAGGTCTTCGGCCCACGACATCCGGAGACCCTGGACGCGCGGGCGAACCTCGCCCAGGCGTACCGGGCGGCGGGCCGGCTCACCGCCGCGCTGCCGCTGCTCGAGCGAACCGTCGCCGACCGGGAGAAGGTGCAGGGCCGTGACCATCCCGACACGCTCACCGCGCGCGGCAACCTCGCCGCCGCCTACCGTGCGGCCGACCGGCTGCGGGACGCGATCGGCGCCTACAAGCGTGTCCTCGCCGACCGGGAACGGGTACAGGGCCCCGACCACCCAGACACGCTGGCCGCCCGTGGCAACCTCGCGGACACGTATCACCTGGCACGGAAGCTCAGGGACGCGCTGCCACTGTACGAGCGCACGCTCGCCGACCGGGAACGGGTGCAGGGCCCGGACCACCCGGACACGATCACCGCCCGCGGGAACCTGGCCTCCGCCTACCATTCGGCGCGCAGGCTGACCGCGGCGCTCCCCCTCTACGAGCGCACGCTCGCCGACTGCGAACGGGTCCTCGGCCCGGACCACCCGGACACGCTGGCCTCGCGGGGCAATCTCGCCCACGCCTACCACACGGCGGGCCGGCTGACAGAGGCGCTCGCCGTGTTCGAGCGCACACTCGCCGACTGCGAGCGCGTGCTGGGCCCCGACGATCCGATGACCCGGACGGCGCGCGAGAACTACGAGGCAGCCACGAGAACCTGAGGCCGTACCCGGACCGCGGCGTCAGAGGCCAGCGCTGGCCACCGGGTCAGGCAGAGGCGCCGCGGGCCTTGAT
>DAITAE010000399.1:0-4746 GCA_036824445.1 Streptosporangiaceae bacterium
ATTAGCGCGGGCCGGTCCGGCGCCGGCGGAGCAGCGCTGAGCCACACCCGCAGGTCTTCGGCGTCGTCGAGACGGAACGTGCTCTTGGCCCCGGCGCCGGCGGGCGGCTTGACCACCAGCGGGAACCCCACCTCGGCGGCAAAGCCGGCCGCCGCGTCGGCCGAATCGGCCAGCCGGTACCGTGCGCAGGGCACGCCGGCCGCCCGCAGCACCGACTTCATCTGGGCCTTGTCGCGGAAGTTGCGCGCGGTGGCCGCGTCCATGCCGGCGATGCCCAGGTGGTCCCGGACCTGCCCGAGCGGCACCTGCAACTGCTCGAACACCCCGAAGAGCCGCTGCACCGGGCCGACGTGCTGGCCGAGCGCCTCGGCGGCGGCGGCGATCTGCCCGGGGTCGAACGGGTCGTCGATCCGCCAGTGCGCGGCCAGCCGGGGCCGCAGCCCATCCGGGACGCGGCTCTCAGGGTCGCAGGTGATGAGGGCCAGCTCGGTGTCCGGCAGCCCGGCGGTCGCCTCAACGAACCGCATCGTCGTGCCGAGCAGGTAGGGCGCGACGAAGGCGGCGAGCACCATGACATCAGGGATACCCCGCTGAGCCGTGGGGATACCCCGCCGGGCAAGGCCCAGTCAGGCCAGGGAGGCCGCGCCACGCCCGCGTAGCATTCCAGGCATGAACGTCGTGTTCGTCGAGCCGTTCTTCCCCTCCAACCAGCGTCACTTCCCCCGCGCGCTGGCCGAGGCCGGGGCGACGGTGATCGGTATCGGCGAGTATCCCGCCGACGCGCTGGATGATCAGCTCAAGGGCTGGCTGCATCACTACGAGCGGGTGCCGTCCGTCACCGACGTGGAGGCGATGACCCGCGCGGTCCGGTGGGTGCAGGACAAGCTGTGGGTGGACCGGATCGAGGCAACGATCGAGGCGCACACCCTGGCGGCGGCGCAGGTGAGGGAGGCGTGCACGATCCCGGGCACGTCGGTGCGGACGGCCTGGCTGTGCCGGGACAAGCCGTCGATGAAGCAGGTGCTGCGCGAGGCGGGCGTGCCGACAGCGGCCTCCGCCGCGGTCGGCAGCGCCGCCGAGGCACGTGCGTTCGCCGGGCAGGTTGGCTTCCCGCTGATCCTCAAGCCGCGCAGTGGCGCCGGCGCGGCGGGCACGATGCGGGCCGACAGCGCCGCCGACCTCGACCACGCCCTAGTGGTCTTCGGCGGCGAGGGCGTGGAGTCGATCGCCATGGAGGAGTTCATCGAGGGCCACGAAGGCTTCTACGACACGATCACGGTCAACGGCCAGGTGGCGCTGGACTTCGCGTCGCACTACTACCCGAACGTTCTCGAGGCCATGCGGACCAGGTGGATCTCGCCGGAGTTCATCTCGACCAACCGGATCGACACCGCGCCGGAGTACGCCGAACTGCGCGAGATGGGCCGGCGCGTCATCATGGCACTCGGCATCGGAACGTCGGCGACGCACATGGAATGGTTCTTCGGGCCGAAGGGGCTGAAGTTCTCCGAGATCGGCTGCCGCCCGCCGGGGGTGGGTGCGTGGGACCTCTACTCCGCGGGCAACGAGATGGACATCTACCGTGAGTGGGCGATGGCGATCGTGAACGGCGAGACCGGCTCGGCGCCGTCGCGGCGTTATGCCAGCGGGATGGTCGCGCTGCGTCCCGACCGGGACGGCCAGATCTCGGGCTACACGGGGGTGGAGGACCTACAGCGTGAGCACGGCGAGTGGGTCATCGACGCTCATCTGCCGCCGCCGGGCACGCCGACCCAGCCGGTGGAGGCCGGGTACATGGCCAACGCGTACGTGCGGATGCGGCATCCCGACTACGACGCGCTGCGCGGGATGCTCGACAACGTGGGCCGCACGCTGCACGTCTATGCATCGTGAGAGTGACACTGCTGGGGCCGCAGCGCAGGCCGACGCTGGATAAGGTCGCCGCGTCGCTGTACCCGGAGGGGCCGATCGCCACGATCACCGCCGGCTGGCAGGAGCGTGAGCCCGACGACAGCGAGCTGGGCAAGCTGCTCGGCTCCCGTGACGTCAACCTCCGCCTGTACCAGCGGTGGCTCGACGTGCAGGAGCGCGATCCCAGGTTCTCCCTGGGCGAGCGCAAACTGGCCGCGGTGCTGGAGGAACTGCAGGACATCTACCTGCTGCGCCTTGATCATGCGCTGCAGGCGGCCTATGCGGTCCAGCGCCGCAGCGGCAACCACCAGCTGCGGGCGGACGTTCTGGCCGAGGCAATCGACGCCGTCCGGGAACTCGACGCCGCGCACCTGCGCCGCGTCAGCGCCGTGCGCGGCGAGTTCTACCAGAACCTGCAGCCGCACGACCGGCCGGTGATCGCCGAGCACCGCGCCGACGTGGCAGGCCTGCTCGACACCGCCGCCGCCGTTGTCGTCGCGGGCGGGCACGTGGGCGTGCTGGCGGACGTCCTGCACCTGTTCAACGTCGCGGCATCGCTGCGCTCGGCCGTGATCGCGTGGTCTGCCGGAGCGATCGCGCTCTCCGAGCGGATCGTGCTTTTCCACGACCGGTCCGCACACGGGCCCGGTCACCCAGAGATCTACGGCAGCGGCCTGTCGGTGTTCCGCAACGTGGTAGCGCTGCCGCACGCCCGGTCGAGGCTTCTGCTCGACGACGGGCCCCGGATGGCCGTCTTTGCCCGCAGGTTCGCCCCTGGGCGCTGCGTCCTGCTGGAGAACGGGACCAGGATCGACACCGACGGCGACGGCAGCTGCCCGCCGGGCACCCGGGTGCTCGCTGAAGACGGTCTCGTGACCACACTGGAGGCAGCCTGACCACCATCGGCCGCCCGGCAGCGGTCCGCCGCAAACTCGCCATCAACAGGCTCAGGGAGCGCGGGCCGGTTGACGCTGCGGTCGTGGACCGCTTCCTGGCGCGCCACGAGGTGCCGATCATCGAGGGCGCCCGGTGCACCTTCCTCTACCGAGGGGACGCCAGCGAGGTTCACCTCGTGCACCAGATCTTCGGGCTGCCCCGGCGCATCCCGCTGCGGCGCCTGCGCGGCACCGACCTGTGGTACGTCGTCCTGGAACTGCCCGACGGCTCACGGGTCGAGTACCAGCTTGAGGTCGCCCATGGCGAGCAGCGCGAGCGCGTCAACGACCCGCTGAACCCGCATGTGGCGCACAGCCCGCTGGGCAGCTCCTCGGTCTGCTACGCGCGGGGACACGAGGTACCCGAGTGGACACGGCATGACCCAGAGTCGCGTCCTGGTTCCCTGGCCGAACTCGTCATACCGAGCCGTGCGCTGCGGCGCTCCTGCCGGGTGACGCTCTACCTGCCGGCCCGGTTCCGGCGCAACGCCCGCTATCCGCTGCTGATCGTCCACGACGGCGGCGACTACCTCCGGTATGCGGCGGCCCAGACCGTGCTCGACAACCTCATCCACCGGCTCGACGTGGCCGAGACCATTGCGGCGTTCGTGTACCCGGGCGACCGGCTTGCCGAATACGCGAACTCGGCGGCCCACGCCCGCTACCTGACGGCCGAGCTGGTGCCACGGCTGGAGGAGGAGTTCCCGCTCGCCGCCACGCCGTCCGCCCGGTGCCTGATGGGCGCGAGCTTCGGCGCCATCGGGGCGCTGTCGACCGCCTACCGCTACCCGGGCGTCTACGGCTCCCTGCTGCTGCAGTCCGGCTCCTTCGTGTTCACCGACATCGGCAACGACCACGGCGGCGGGCCCGCGTTCGAGCCCGTGGTGCGGTTCGTCAACCGGTATCGCGCCGCTCCGCGGCGGGTCGCCGACCGGGTGTTCGTCAGCTGCGGGGTCTATGAGCCGCTGATCATCCGGAACCGGTCCATGGTTCCCACGTTCGAGGCCGCCGGGATGGCCGTCCGTTACGCCGAGGCCCGCGACGGGCACAGCTGGGAAAATTGGCGCGACCGGCTGCGGGAAGGACTGTCATGGATCTTCCCAGGGCCACAGAAGTTCTTCTATGAATGAGACGTGAAGACGACATCACGGTGGTACTCCGACCGCGTCAAGACCGAGATAACTATGGTGCGGTGGGGCACCTTCGGCCGGCCGGTGCTGATCTTCCCGTCCGCGGGCGGCGACGCCGAAGAGATCGAGCGGTTCGGCCTGATCAGCGCGTGCGGGCCACTGCTCGCCGAGGGCCGGGTCAAGCTGTACTCGGTCGACAGCGTCGCCGGGCGGGCGATGATCACGAAGGATGGCTCGGCCGACTACCGCATGTGGCTGCTCAACCAGTTCCATGAGTGCATCCGGTGGGAGGTGCTGCCGGCCATCCACGCGGACCTCGGCGGCCAGGCGCTGGACGTGATCGCCACCGGCGCCTCCATCGGCGCGTTCAACGCGGTGGCCGTGCTGTGCCGCTATCCCGACGTCTTTTCCGCTGCCATCGGCATGAGCGGCAGCTACCGGATCGAGCGCTTCTACGACGAGGCGTGGAGCCAGGACCTGTACTTTTCGGCACCGCTGCAGTTCGTGCCGGGCCTGGACGGCCCGCAGCTGGACACGCTCCGCGGGCGGTTCGCCGTGCTCGCGTCCGGGGAGGGCGACTGGGAGAACATCGGCGAGTCCTGGCGCATGGCGGAGGTCCTGGGCGCCAGGGGGATACCCAACCGGGTGGACAACTGGGGCCCGCAATGGCCGCACGAGTGGCCCACCTGGCACCGGATGCTGCCGCAGTACCTCCGCGAGCTCACCTGACACGTTCTCCGGCGGTAGCGCCCCGGCTCCAGGCTGATGCG
>DAITAE010000878.1:0-1500 GCA_036824445.1 Streptosporangiaceae bacterium
TGATCTGGTTCACCGACCTGCCCCCCGACCCGTCAGGCACCTTCCAGGCAAGCGTCTCCGAGGTCAGGCTCAAAGGCCGGCCATAACCCAACAAGATCCAAGACCGGCTTCGCCACGACTAGAGGCAATACCGCTGACTTAAGTCTTGGCTGAGGGCTTCGGTCTGCTGGTGGGGCCGGGTTTGGTGGCTGCGGTGATGGTGATCGCGCCGGTGGGCTGCTGGCTGGGCTGGCGCGGGCCGCGGTGCCCGGCGCGTTTGAGTTTCCAGTTGGAGATCTTGCGTTTGATCACGCGGGGGTTGTGGCGCGGCCGCCGTGTGAGCAGGTGGCGCTGGATCTCAGCCAGGGCCCGGGACAGGGCCCGGGCCAGCCGTGAGGGGGGAAAGGGCCGCCTGGGCGGTGACCTGGCGGCGGACCAGCCGCAAGGTGCGGGTGAACGAGACCCGGTCGGGATCGGTGTCTGCCTCCAGGGCTGCCTGGTGCATGAGCGCGCGGATGGCGTAGTGGACCAGCAGGAAGCCGTAGACCTCCTGCTGCACCCCGCCGGGGGTGTGGGAGCGCAGCACCATGCGGGGTGCTCCCTGGTGGACCTTGAGCTCGTCCAGGGACATCTCGAACTCCCACCGCTGGGCATACAGGCCGGCCAGATCCAGCGCGGGCGCCTGCGCCGGATCCAGGATGGTGGTGATCAGCCGGTAGACAGTGGCCGACCCGGCCAGGGTGTACTCCACCACCCGCACCCGGGCCGGGTCGGCGTGCCGGTGCTTGTCGCGGGCGGCGTAGATGTGGCTCAGATAGGAGCCGTCGGTCAGCTGCTCCACCACCGGCAGCACGGCGGCATTCTTGACCCGCCACAGCAGGTCCGCACCGGTGGCGGCGACGGCC
The DNA here is from genome assembly GCA_036824445.1 of Streptosporangiaceae bacterium. Lineage (GTDB taxonomy): Bacteria > Actinomycetota > Actinomycetes > Streptosporangiales > Streptosporangiaceae > UBA9676. The sequence continues at coordinate 885 of DAITAE010000878.1, forward strand.
CGCCACAGGTCATAGCCGGCGAACCCGCGGTCGGCGATCAGCAGCATCCCGGCGCGCAGGTGACCGGACAGCCGCCGGGCCAGCTCAGTCTCATGCACCGCCAGCGGCCCCAGCTCCGCGGCGAAGATCGCATGGGTGCCGCATTCTGCCAGCGCAGTAACCCGGACCTGAGGGAAGGCGCCTGCGCCCTCCCCGCGCGGCGAGCCCGGCCGGCCGAAGAAACCCGCATTGGCCGCGCTGTCGGGCACATCGAACGTGGTGCCATCCACCGCCACCAGCCGCCAGTCCCGGTAAAACGCCCCGGTGCCCGCCTCCATAGCCATCGGCGTGCACACTGCGGCGAACAGCGCCCGCAGCGGCTCGGGCCCCAGCCGGGCCCGCGCCCGCGTGATCGCCGCCGTGGTCGGCACCCGCCAGCTCCCCTGCCACCGCCGCGCATACGCCAGCCCCTCGGTCAGCAGCCGGGCCACTTCCTCATACCCCTGACCGAAGAACAGGCACATCGCCAGCACGTAATACACCACCACCCGGGCCGGCAGCAGCCGGCTCCGCCGCTGCACCCGGCCGGTCTCAGCGACCACCCGGTCCACCAGCTCCGGCGGGAACGTCACCGTCA
>DAITAE010000400.1:0-1424 GCA_036824445.1 Streptosporangiaceae bacterium
GCGACTGGGAGGCCGCCCACCCGTCCGGTGAGGGCTGGAGCTACTACGAGTGCTGGCTGCGGTCACTGGAGCGGGTCGTGAGCGGGCAAGGGCTCGTCGCGGCCGGCGACTTGCAGGCCCGGCAGTCGCAGCTGGCGGCCCGGCCCGCCGGTCACGACCACGACGAGGCCGGGAACGGCCGGCACCACGGGCAGCCCGGGCACCACTAGGCGGAGGCGCTCAGACGCTGGCCGGGAGGTAGAGGCGTGACCGAAGTCGGCGCCGGCAGTCCGGTGACCAACTCGGTGGTTGCCCGCTGGGAGGGCGGCTGGCGGTGCCGGGTCGCGGCGGGCGGGTTCGACCTGGTGGTCGACGAGCCCGAGAGCGCGGGCGGCACCGGCGCCGGGCCGATGCCGACCGATTACTTCCTTGCCGCCATGGCCTCGTGCTACGCCCTCGCGCTGGCGTGGGCCGCCGGCAAGCGGGACATCACCCTGCCGGACCTGACGGTCACCGCGACCGGCACCTACGACGGCCCGCGTTTCGCCCGCCTGCAGCTGTCGGTGGCGTCCAGCGTGCCGCCGGACGTGGTCGAGCGGCTCACCGGGCCCGCCCTGCGCGTCTGCTACGTGTCCAACACGATCGCCGCATCGCCACCGGTCGAGGTGACGGTGGAGGCAGGCGGCCCGGGCTCTCCCCGTTAGGGTCGCTGCCTCGAACATCGCGTGGCCGGTCGACCGGGATCGTGGCCGGCGCGGGTAACTCGGTGGTGGCGGGTGGCCGGCGCGGGTAACTCGGTGGTAGCGGATGGCCGGCGCGGGTAGCTGGCTGGCGGCGGATGGCCGGCGCGGGTAGCTGGGCGGTTACCGTTCGTCGATGATCTCGCCATCCTGGGCGGTGGCGCCGTGGGTGAGCGACATCGCGGCGCGTGCCTCGGGTATTGGCATCGCCGCCAGGGCAGCCTGCATCTGCCCGGCGGAGTCCCAGCGCCAGGTGTCGGTGAAGGTTCCGTCCTCCAGCCGGATCAGGCGGGTGTGGGACAGGCCGGTGTGGGCCGCCCGGATCGCGGCGATCACAGCGGCTCGCCGGGCCAGCAGCTCCGGCACGTCCGCCTCGTCCACGCTGTAGTGGTGGGTCCTGGTAACTGCCATGTCAGTATCCTTTCTGGGCGGTCCCGGCGGTCCCGGCGGTCCCGGCGGGCCGCGGTGACCGGGCCGCCGATGGGTGGGCCGGAGGGTCGTGCTTGCAAGGTCTTCCTCCCTAACAATCGATATGACTCCTAATTTAGGAGTTAAAGTTCTTGTAGTCAAGTCTGACTCCTAACTCAGGAGTCAGAGAGGTTAAAGCTGGTCGCGTGGCCGGTAGCCGGGGTTGTGGCCGGTAGCTGCGGCTATGGCGTGCAGCGCGTGGGGGCCCGCGCCCTCGATGTGATCGGCGGCCGTTGG
>DAITAE010000400.1:1524-4715 GCA_036824445.1 Streptosporangiaceae bacterium
GGTCCCAGGCGGTTCAGGGCCCGCTCGCCGGGCTGCCCGGGGGGAGGCCCGAATGTGGCCAGCCAGCGGCTCCGGGACCGCCCCGCCGTGGTGTTATCCGCCAGCGTGACCTTGGCCCGCCCGCCCGGGTACGCACCTATGGTCAGCCAAACAGAGGCGCAGGCGCGGGGGCATCGTTGACCACGCTCATGAAGGCCGGGCTTCGCCCGGCCCGGTCAGGCGGCGGTCAAGGTCGGCGAGCGCGTCGGCGAAGCAGCCCAGCGGTGCTTCCGCCACGCCGGCGCCGACCTGGCCGGTCCCGTCGGAAACGTGCAGGATCCCGGTGGTCACCGCGGGCGTGGTGCCCAGCTCCACCACTTTCCGGACGTCCACCCCCAGCGGGGTCCCGACGTTGTCTAGCACTGGAATCTTGAACCTGCTCGACCGCCCGGCGCATACCGCGGCGAGCCGCTCGGTGAGATCCGCGGCCGCGCGCATCTGGCCGCCAAGAAGCTGGGCTACCGCGGGCGAGCCGGCCGCGGCCGCCGCCCCGAGGCCGGACAGCTCCAGCACCGCGCTGTCGCCGATGTCCCTGGCGCTGGTCTGCGGCCCCTGGCCGGGGTAGTACAGCGCGTGGCCGACCTCGGGTGCCTCGGCGAGGAACCACTGGTCCGAGCCGGGCAGCCGGATGCCGAACGTGGTCCCGTTGCGCGCCATGGTGGTCACGATCGAGGAGCCCTGAACCTGCCCCGCCCACTCGGTCAGCGATCTCGCCGCGCCCATGGCCAGCGTCAGGAAGAACAGGTGATTGCCCGCCAGGTAGCGGGCGAAGGCTGCACCGTCCGGCCCGCCAAGCTCGGCCAGGTGCGGCAGCCACTCCCTGATCAGCAGGTTCGTCGCGGCCTGGGTGCGGACGTGCACGTCATCGCCCATCGCGACCGCCTGTGCGGCTAGGGCCAGGACGTCCAGCGGTCCGCTGCGCGCCAGGATCCTGCGGATCACCGGCGCCGCCACGTCGCGCAGAAAGACCAGCCGGGCGATGGAAGCCTCGCTCACGCACCCGAACCAGGCCACCTCGCCGGGTCCCTGCGAGACCGGCGCAAAGGCGGTCGTCCCGCCCGCCTCGTTGGCCAGCACATACAGCGGCGCGCTCGCGCCGAGCGCGGTCGCCATCGGCAGCACCACACCGTGGGCGTTGGCCGGGCTCAGCCCGATCTCCCCACGGGCCAGCAGGCCGTCCGCCTGCCCCGGGCTGGCCGCCCATCCTTCCGCGACCGCCGCCGCCTGCATGGACCTGCGCAGCGGGTCCGGTGCGTCCGCGTAGCCGATGGCCGGCCCGCAGTGCAGCAGGGTCCGGCCGGGCAGGTCCGGGACGGCGGCCGCCACCCTGGTGACTCCGGTGAGCAGCGGGATTCCCTGGTCGAGCCGGCGGATCACTTCGGCGTTGGCCACCTCGATCCGTTCGGCATGAATCCCGTACAGCCTGCCCAGCGCGGCCACCGCCGCAGGCTCGCCACCGGCGGGGACCTGCCAGTCGACCGCGATGACCGGCGCTCCCTGCCCGGCGATCGCATCGGCGAACAACGGCAGGCCCACATTGACCACGCCGACGCTGGCCGGCAGGGACGGTGAGGTGCTGCCCGGTTCCGTCATCGCGTCCTCCGTTCCGCGCGGCGCGCTCCCTGCGGCGGGGGCCGGCGCGGCGGCGTCCCGTGCTCGGTGGTGCGGCGACCGGCCTGGGCGGCCGGGCGGTCGGCCTGGGCGGCCGGGCGGCCCGGGCTCGGCCAGCCGGGGCCTGGGGGAGACTCGGCGCAGCGGCGGGCGGTGGCCACCAGCGCGTCCTCGGCGGCCTGGTAGGTGTCGCGCCAGCGCCGTGCCGCCCCGGCAAGCTCGGTTGCCTGCGCCTCGGCGTCGTCGGCCATCCTGGTGACTTCGCCGGGGGCGGCGCCGCCGAGCGTGGTCCTGCTCGCCACGATCTGCCACGGGTCCTGTACCAGCGACAGGTCGCGGCCGGCCAGGCCCAGCGGCCGCCCGGTGATTTCGGCTGCCGACGCGTCGAGCAGCACACCGTCGATGTCGCCACCGCGCAGCCCCGCGGCGCTCGCCTGCCGGACCGCGTGGCCGACGACGCGGTAGGCGGTGCGGTAATCGATTCCGCAGGACTGCATGATGTACTCGGCGATGTCGGTGGCCTGGGAGAAGCCGGACTCCAGCGCGGCCCGCATCCGTCCCTCGTTCACCTCGAGCGTGCGCACCACGCCGGTGGTGAGCCGGGTGGCCCGCAGGGCGAGGTCGAGCGCCCGGGGTACCTCGCCATAGGCGAAGATGAGGTTGTCGCTCCGGGCCGAGGGAGTCTTGGCGACCGCCAGCAACCCGGTCAGCCTGCCGATCAGGGTTCCTGCGGCGCCCCTGATGATGGACAGCGCGTACGGGTTCCGCTTTTGCGGCATGAGCACGCTGGCCCGGCTGTAGCCGTCCGCGAGGGTCACGTAGTCGAACTCCTGGCTGGCCCAGATCTCCAGGTCCTCTGCCAGTTTGGACTGCGTCACCACCAGCCCGGCGGCGGCGCTGACCATGTCGAACAATCCATCGACCTGCCACATCGCGTCCCGGGTGTGCTCGGCGACGCTGCGGAAACCCAGTAGCGCGGCGACGTGACCGCGGTCCACGCGCAGCCGGGTGCCGTTCACGCATCCCGCCCCGCCCGGGCTGGCGTCGGTCCAGGCCAGCGCCTCGCTCAGCCGGCCGCCCGCGCGGAGGACGGGGAACGCGAAGGAAAGGACGTAGTGGCCGAACGTCGACGGCTGCGCGTGCTGCAGGTACGTCTGGTCGGCCATCAGCGTGGAGGCGTGCTCCCGGCCCCGGCGCGCGAGTTCGGCGGCCAGCTCGGCGGCTGCCTCGATCAGGCAGGCCAGGTCGCTGCGCAGGCGCAGCCGGAAGGCGACCCGCAGCGCCTCCCGCCGCGGCCGGCCGGCGTGCAGCCAGCCGGCCACGTCCCCCGCCCGGCTGACGAAATATCGCTCCCGCGAGTTGTACGGCTCGCCGCTGGCCGGGTCATAGGGAAACTCGCTGGCCGGGATGTCCATGGCGTCGAGCAGGACCGCCAGCAGGCGGCGGGCCGCGTCCGGCGGGACCACCCCGGCCGAGGCGAGGTCCAGCAGATGGGCCAGATCGGCCAGGTTCATCCCGTGATGGAGGATCGGCGCGTCGGC
>DAITAE010000020.1:0-10402 GCA_036824445.1 Streptosporangiaceae bacterium
TCGTCGCCGCCGGTGGCCGGGTCGAACCGGTGCACGAGCCCGGGCAGGATATCCAGCCACAGCAGGCGCTGCCGCTGCTCGTCCCACACGGGCCCTTCGCCGAGCCTGGCGCGGGCGTCAATGGCGATGTCAGGCCGCAGGCTGGCTGGCATGATGGCTCCCTTCGCGCCGCCGACAGCTCACAGGACGCCGTAGCGGTCGTAGGCACTCCGCAGCGTGCTGCCGGCGGCCAGCGCGTCCCGCACGCCGTCCTCCTTCGATACCTTCTCAAGCGCACGCCCGACAGTCTCGTCGGCGAGCCCGGCGGGGACGACGAGCGCGCCGTCAGCGTCGGCCACCACGAGGTCGCCCGGCCGGACCGGCAGGCCGCCGACGACGGCGGGCTGCCGCCATGCGGTCACGGCGGTCCGGCCCTTGGCGTCCAGGGGCAGCGTTCCACGGCACCACACCGGGTAGCCAAGGACGGCGATCGCCTGCGCGTCGCGGCAGTACCCGTCGATCAGGGTGCCGCGCGCACCCCGGCTGCGGGCCGCCGTTGAGAACAGTTCTCCCCAGCAGGCGGCGCGGGCCGAGCCATCGGCGGCGACGAGGACCACGTCCCCCGGTGCGATGTCGTCCAGCGCGGCGATCTCGCCCGTGTAGGGGTCGGCGGGGATCTCGTCCGCCTCGGCGACGAGGAACGGATTGGCCCAGCCGGCGATCACCGCGGCAGTGCCGAGCGGGCGGATGGCCGGGTCGAGCACGTGGTCGCGGTGGCCGAGATCGTCAAGGATGTCCGACACAACCGCGGTGGAGAGCCGCCCGGCGACCAGGTCGGGCAGCGCGCTGCCGCCGCGGGCGCTCATCCGGGATACCCGGGCCGCACGAGGATCTTCACGTGCTTGCCTGGTTCGTCCCGCAGCAGCGCGAGGCCGCCGCTGACGGCCTCGCTGACCGGGATCCGGTCGCTGATCAGCGGTGCGGCCTGCACGGCCCCCCGGCCCAGCAGGCCCAGCGCGATGCGGAAGTCCTCATCCCAGACGTGTGACAGCGAGCCGATGATGGACTTCTCGCCGACGACGAGGTCCAGCGGGGCTACCTTCGCCGGGTGGGTGCCGATGCCGAGCACGACGGCGCGGCCCCCGGCGCCCAGCGCGCGGACCGCGGTCTCGACGGCCGCCGGGGTGCCCGCGCATTCGACGGCGACGTCGGCCTGCAGGCCCGCGGCTTCACCCGCCGCCACGGTGCGGTCCGCCCCCAGGCGCATGGCCAGAGCGCGGCGCTCCGGGAGCGGTTCGGCGACCGCCACGCTCTCCGCACCGAACGCGGCCGCCGCCTGCACGGCCATCAGCCCGACGGCGCCCAGGCCCACCACCGCTACCCGCTCACCCGGCTGGAGCCCGCCCCGGCGCAGCGCCCGTACCGCCACCGCGAGCGGCTCGGCCAGCGCCGCCTCGTCGTCGGCCACCGAGTCCGGTACCGGCAGGCACATGCGCGCGGGCGCATTGCACAGCGCTGCCAGCCCGCCGTCAGCGTGCAGGCCGAGCGCGCCCAGCGAGGGGCAGCGGATCACCTCGCCGCGCCGGCACCAGTGGCAGGTGCCGCAGTAGACGATCGTGTCGACGGCGACCCGCTGGCCCGGCGACGGCTCGGTGACGCCGTCGCCCACCGCCGCGACCACGCCGGCGAACTCGTGGCCGAGGATCACCGGCGCCGCAGTCCCCGTCACCGGGTGCGGCGCGGCCGCCGGGATGAACAGCGGCCCGCTCAGCCACTCCTCGAGGTCGGTGCCGCAGATGCCGCACCAGCGCACCTGGAGCTGGACCTCGCCCGGCCCGGGCGGCGGGGGCGGCGGCACCTCCTCGACCCGCACGTCGCCGCGGGCGTGCCAGCGCACGGCCAGCACCTCACCCACCTCCGGCCGGCTGCGGGGGCCCGATGACCTCCACCACGTTGCGGAGCTCGCCCAGCCCGGTCGTTGCGATGATCACTTCGTCACCGGCGCGCAGCGTGAAGCTGGGCGGCGGTACGATCGCGGTGCCGGTGAGCAGCACCACGCCCACCGGGAAGTCGAGTGCGCAGAAGAGCCACCGCAGCAGGTCGTCGGGCTGGCGGTGCAGGTCAGCCACGTTGACCGTATCGCTGACCACCTCGGCACCGTCCCGGACCACGAGCAGGCTGATCAGCAGCGACCTCGGGTCGGGAACCTCGTCCGGGATGGCCAGGCATGGCCCGAGGGCGCAGCTGCCCGTGTAGACCTTGGCCTGGGGCAGGTACAGCGGGTTCTCGCCCTCGATGCTCCGCGATGACATGTCGTTGCCGTTCAGGTACCCGGCGATGTGACCGCTCCGGTCGGCGACGACGGCCAGCTCGGGTTCCGGCACGTCCCACCCCGAGTCGCCGCGGATGCCCACCTGCTCCCCGGGCCCTCGCACCCGGCCCGGGGTCGCCTTGAGGAACAGTTCCGGCCGCTCGGCCCGGTAGACGCGCTCGTACGGGTCCGGTGTGCCGGACTCGAGCACGCGGGCGTCGCGGCTGCGGGTATACGTCACCCCGGCGGCCCAGACCTCCTGGCCGCCGATGGGCGCCTCCACACGCGCGCCCGGGGGCACGGGTCCCGCCGCGGGCCCGCGCAGGGCCGCGGCGAGCGCGCCGGGCGGCCCGCCGAGCAGCCCGTCGATGGTGAGGGAAGCCGCCAGCAGCTCTTGCGGGCCGGCCCCTGCCGGGCCCCGGGCGAGCCTGCGCTCGCCGTCGGCGAGCACCTGCCACAGCGCCATCTGCCCCTCCGGCCTGGTCTCCCCAGGCTGTCATCGTGCCCATCCCGGTACCGGGTCAGTCCCACGTCCCGGCGCGGCGGATGCGGCAGCCTCGTTCAGAAGAGTGTGCGGTAACGCTCGACCTTCCCGTCGTATCCCCTGATCAGCGCCCTGTTTTGCGAGGAGGCTAACACGCTCAGCCGATGCCGGGACACGCCGGATCTGTGGAGTCATAGTGCTGGTCTTCGGCGCCATCGCGGTCCACGCTGCGAAACCAGGCTGACGCGTCCGTCCGGGGCGGGCTGGACTGGGCACGTGGCCGGAGGGAAGGCTGAGTGGATGATCGAGGCGGTCTTGTTCGACCTGGATGGCGTGATCATCGATTCCGAGCCGGTATGGGAGCAGGTGCGCCGCCAGGTCGTTGCCGAGCACGGTGGGCACTGGCCACCGGACGCGCAGCAGCGGCTCATGGGCATGAGCACCGGCGAATGGGCCAGGTACCTCAGTGGAGATCTCGGCGTCGGGTTGCCGCCGGAGACGACCGCGGCGCTGGTCATCGAGCGGATGGCGGCCCGCTACCGCGACCGGCTGCCGCTCCTGCCGGGCGCGGTGGACGCCGTCCGGCGGCTGGCGGCAAGGTGGCCGCTGGGGCTGGCCAGCTCCTCGCCCCCGGCGCTGATCCACACGGTTCTGGACGCCGCCGGCCTGCGGGAGAGCTTCGCTGCCGTGATGTCGACGGAGCAGGTACCACGCGGGAAGCCGGCGCCGGACATCTACCTTGCCGTCGCGGCTCAGCTCGGCTGCCTTCCGGAGACGTGCGCCGCGGTCGAGGACTCCACGAACGGGCTCCGTGCGGCGGCCGCAGCCGGAATGCAGGTGATCGCGGCCCCGAACGCGAGATACCCGCCCGACGGCTCGGCGCTCCGGGCAGCCCGGCTGGTCCTGACGTCCCTGGACCAGCTGACCGTCCCGGCCATCGTGGGATTGTCCGCCAGCTCGTGACGGCGCCGCGAAATCGTGACCACGATCGGTGCCCCGGCGAGGCCGGCAACTGGAATACTGAACATGTCGGGGTTCCTCCTAGGGTTGTCCGACACAAGGTCCCGGCCGCGTGCTGCGAACACCTGGCCGGGACCGTCGTTTCTAGCGCCACCAGGGGATGCGCCGCTGCTCGGCCAGCCGCATCGCGGGTGCGGTGATCGCCTGTACCTGGGCGCCGAGATGCTGCAGATGATCACGGCTGCCGGGCTGACCGCCGGCGGTGGGTGCACAATCGTGGTTATGCGAGGCGAACGGCGTGCGCCATCCGCTGAGCGGCACCGCCCGGTTCACGCGAGTTCCGCGGCGTGACGGAGCGGGCCGCGGGCGGCCGGGGCCGGCCCAGCCCGGTCTCGACGTACCGGCTCCAGCTGCACGCCGGGTTCGGGTTCGCCGAAGCCGCCGCCATCGCCGACTATCTGGCGGGGCTCGGGGTCAGCCATGTCTATCTCTCGCCGATCCTGCAGGCCGTCCCGGGCTCACAGCACGGGTACGACGTGGTGGACCACGCCCGCGTCTCCGCTGAGCTGGGCGGGGAACCCGGTTTCCGGGCCATGGTGGGTTCGTTCCGGGAACACGGGCTGGGGGTGGTGGTGGACGTGGTCCCCAACCACATGGCCGTTCCGGTTCCTGAGTCACTCAACCGGCAGCTGTGGTCGGTCCTGCGCGACGGCGCCGCTTCGCCGTTCGCGCACTGGTTCGACGTGGACTGGGCGGCGGGAGGAGGCCGTTTCCTGCTGCCCATCCTGGCCGGGCCGCCCCAGGACTGCCTCGGCGATCTCACGGTGGACCCGGCCGGCGGGAGCGACACCGATGCCGGGCCGGTGCTGCGGTATTTCGACCATGTGCTGCCGATCCGGGTGGGGACTGGGGACCTGCCGCTGGCAGAGCTGCTGGACGCCCAGCACTACCGGCTGGCGCCCTGGCGCGCCGGGGCGGCCGAGCTGAACTGGCGGCGGTTCTTCGACATCACCTCCCTGATCGCGGTGCGGGTGGAAGACCCCGGCGTCTTCACCGCCACCCACGGTCTGCTGCTTGCCCTGATGGCGGACGGGCTCATCGACGGCCTGCGGGTGGACCATCCGGACGGGCTGGCCGATCCGCATGACTACCTACGCCGACTTGCCGACGCCACCGGCGGCGCCTGGGTGGTCGCCGAGAAGATCCTGGCCGGTGACGAGGAACTGCCGGCTGACTGGCCGTGCGCCGGCACCACCGGGTACGACACGCTGGCCGCGGTCGGCGGCCTGTTCCTTGACCGGTCCGGCGCCCAGCCGCTGACCGACGCGTACCTGAGCGTCACCGGCGGGCCGGCCACCTTCGCGGACGCGGCCCAGGTGGCCAAGCGGGAAACCGCCGAGCACGCGCTCGCCGCCGAGGTGTCCCGGCTGGTCCGGCTGCTCACCCGGCTGGGCGCCCCGGACCTGGCCGGTGCCAGCGGCGACGACCTGCGCACGGTGGTGGTCGAGCTGCTCACCGCGTTCGGCGTGTACCGCGCGTACGTGGTGCCCGGTGAGACCCCCAGCCACGGCTCCGTGGCAGCGGTGGACGCGGCCGCCGGTGCCGCCCGCCGGAGGCTCCCGCGCCGCCTGCACCCCGTGCTCGGCACCGTCCGCGACCTCGTCCTCGGCGCCGGCGGCGAGCGCGCGGCGGAACTCGTCGTCGCCTTCCAGCAGACCTGCGGGCCGGTGATGGCCAAGGGGGTGGAGGACACCGCGTTCTACCGCTGGTCCCGCCTGATCGCGCTCAACGAGGTGGGCGGCGAACCGGACCGGTTCGGCGCCGACGTGGCGGGGTTCCACGCCTTCGGCGGCCGCATCGCCCGTGCCTGGCCGGCGACCATGTCCACGCTGTCCACCCATGACACCAAACGCCAGGAGGATGTGCGGGCCCGGCTCGCCGCGCTGGCCGAATGCCCGCAAGCCTGGGAGCGGGAGGTGACCCGGTGGCATGACCGCGCCAGCGCCCTCGCCGCCGGGCGGGTGCCCGAGCCGGACACCGAGTACCTGCTGTGGCAGAGCCTGGTGGGCGCGTGGCCGATCAGCCCGGCCCGGGTGGCCGGGTACCTGCGGAAGGCGATGCGCGAGGCGAAGACGGCGACGTCCTGGACCGATCCCGACCCCGGCTACGAGGCAGCGGTGCTGGCGTTCGCGGGGGCGGTGCTGCGTGACCGCAGGCTTTCCGGCTGGATCGGGGACTTCGCCGCGGGCCTGGCCCCGGCGGCCCGGGCGAACTCGCTCGGCGCGAAACTGGTCCAGCTCACCATGCCGGGGGTGCCGGACGTCTACCAGGGCTGCGAACTGGCCGGGTTCTCGCTGGTCGACCCGGACAACCGGCGGCCGGTGGACTTCGCGCGCCGACGACGGCTGCTGGCCGTGCAGGGCACCCGCCCGCCGGGCCGGGCGACGGAGGGCGGCCACTCCCCGGACCGGCTCGACCAGGAGAAGCTGCTGGTGACCTCGACAGCGCTGCGGTTGCGGCGCGCCCACCCGGACTGGTTCGCCGGCGGTCACCGGCCGCTGGCGGCCGAGGGCCCGGCGGCCGGGCACGCGGTCGCGTTCCTCCGTGGCGGCCACGCGATGACCGTCGCCACCCGGCTGCCGGCCCGGCTGGCCGCGGCCGGCGGGTGGGCGGATACGGTGCTGCCGCTGCCCGGCGGGCACTGGCGGGACCTGCTCACCGGCGCCACCCACACCGGTCCGCGCCCGCTGCTGACGGACGTGACGAAACGGTACCCGGTGGCGCTGCTGGTGCCGGAAGGCAGCGGCCTGCCCGCTGGAGGCCAGCGAGATGAGTGAAGCGGCCGAGGTGACAGTGTTCGGCGTCTGGGCGCCCGCGGCGGAGCGGGTGGAGCTGGAGGCGGCGGGTGGCCGCCGCCCGATGGCGCCAGCGGCCGGGCAGGGCTGGTGGCAGGCCGAGCTGCCCGCCGCCGGCCACGACGTCGACTACGCCTTCCGTCTGGACGGCGGCGAGCCGCTGCCCGATCCGCGTTCCCCGCGGCAGCCGTTTGGCAGCCAGGGCGTGAGCCGGACCTACGACCATTCCGCCTTCCGGTGGACGGACCGCGGCTGGCGCGGTGGCCCGCTGCACGGGTCGGTGATCTACGAACTGCACATCGGCACGTTCACTCCGGAGGGGACGTTCGACGCGGCGGCCAGGCGCCTCGACCATCTGCGCGACCTCGGCGTGGACACGGTCGAGCTGATGCCGGTCGCGGCCTTCCCCGGCAGCCACGGCTGGGGCTACGACGGGATCAACCTGTGGGCCGTCCATGAGCCCTACGGTGGCCCGGACGGGCTGAAACGGTTTGTGGACGCCTGTCATGCCCGCCGGCTGGCCGTGTTCCTGGACGTCGTCTACAACCATGTCGGCGTGGGCAACCGGCTGGCCGCGTTCGGGCCATACTTCACCGACGCGCACGTGACGCCCTGGGGCCCGGCGGTCAACCTCGACCAGCCCGGCTCCGACGAGGTGCGGGACTTCCTCATCGGCAACGCGCTGATGTGGCTGCGCGACTATCACCTGGACGGGCTGCGGCTGGACGCGGTGCACGCGCTGGAGGACCGCCGCGCCCTGCACTTCCTGGAGGAACTCGCGGCCGAGGTGCAGGCGCTCGCGGCGCTGCTGAACCGGGAGCTGGTCCTGATCGCCGAGTCCGACGCCAACGATCCGCGCCTGGTGACCTCGCGCGAGGCGGGCGGGTACGGGCTGGCGGCGCAGTGGAGCGACGACTTCCACCACGCCGTCCACGCCGCCGTCACCGGTGAGCGGCAGGGCTACTACGGGGATTTCGGCTCCCTGGCCGCCCTCGCGAAGACGCTGACCCGGGTGTTCTTCCACGACGGCGTCTGGTCGGCCTTCCGGGGGCGCACGCACGGGCGGCAGGTGGATGTGTTCCGCGTGCCCGCCCACCGCTTCCTCGGCTACCTGCAGGATCATGATCAGGTCGGCAACCGGGCCGCCGGCGACCGGATCTCCGCAGCGGTGCCCAGCGACCTGGTCAAGGTGGGCGCCGGGCTGATCCTCACCGCCCCCTACACCCCGATGCTGTTCATGGGCGAGGAGTGGGGCGCGAGCACCCCCTGGCAGTACTTCACCGACCACACCGATCCCGGTCTTGCCCGCGCCGTCACCGAGGGCCGCCGGGCGGAGTTCGCAGACTTCGGCTGGGGCGCGGCGGGCGTTCCGGACCCGCAGGAAGAGGCGACCTTCCTGCGCTCCAAGCTGGACTGGTCGGAGCTCGAGCAAGGCTGCCACGCCGAACTGCTCCAGTGGTACCGGGAGCTGATCGCGCTGCGCCGGGCCCGGCCCGAGCTGACCGATCCCCGACTGGGCCGGGTGCACGTGGACTACGACGAAGCGGAGCGGTGGCTGGTGGTCCGCCGGGGGCGGCTGCGGGTGGTGGCCAACCTGGGCCCGCGCGGCCAGCCGGTACCGCTGGACCGCCCCGTGGCCGAGGTGCTGGCCGCCTCCGTCCCCGGAGTCACGACCGACAGCGGCGTGCTCACCGTTCCGGCCACGTCGATCACCGTCATCGAGACCTGATCCGAGCGGACTGTGTTGGCGCGGGGATAATGAGGCCATGGCGAGTGGGCTGATCCGGTGCGAGCACTGCGGCCAGACGAACCGGGTGCCGGAAGCGGCGGCCGGGACGCCCCGCTGCGGCAAGTGCCATCAGCCGCTGCCGTGGATCGCCGAGGCCGACGACACCACCTTCGGCGATGTCGCGGACGCCGCCAAGATCCCCGTCGTCGTCGACCTGTGGGCGCCGTGGTGCGGGCCCTGCCGCATGGTCAGCCCCGCGCTCGAGCAACTCGCCCGCGACCTGGCTGGCCGGGTGAAGCTGGTCAAAGTGAACGTCGACACGTCACCGCAGATCTCGCAGCGGTTCGAGGCCCAGGCCATCCCGACCCTGCTGGTGCTGCGCGGCGGGAAGGTGACCGCCCGGCAGACGGGCGCCGCCCCGCTGGCCGCCCTGCGGGCCTGGGTCGACAACGCGCTCGCCACGGCCGCTCCCTGAGCGCGCCGCCCAACAGGGGCCGCGACCGGCGGGGCCGCGGTCAGCGGATGCGCAGCGGGAGCGTTCGCGGCCCGCGGATCTGACCGGTTGCCCAGGTCACCGCCGACGGGTCCGCAAGCGTGAAGCTGGGGATCCGCTCGAGCCAGACTTCGAGTGCGACCCGAAGCTCCATGCGCGCCAGGTGCGAACCCACACAGCGGTGGACGCCGAGGCCGAACGCGGCGTGCCGGTTGACCTCGCGATCGATGACGACCTCACCCGCCCGGTCGAACTGCGCCGGGTCGCGGTTGGCCGCCGGGAACGACAGCAGGATCCAGTCGTCGGCCTTCAGGTCGACGCCGCGCCAGTGCATATCCCGCTTCACCAGCCGCGCCATCGTGACCGGCGCATAAGCCCGCAGGAACTCCTCCATCGCGGTCGCCAGCAGCACGGGCTCGGCGACGAGGCGCCTGCGGTCGCCCGGGGTCTTCGCCAGGTGCCACAACGACGCGCCGATCGCGCTCCAGGTCGTGTCGATGCCGGCGATGAGCAGCAGGGCCATCGTGCCGGCGACGTGCGACGGATCGAGCTTGTGGCCGTGGAGTTCCGCGTTGACGAGGAAGCTGGTCAGGTCGTCGCGCGGGTTCTCGATGTGGTCGTGGATTTGCTCCAGCAGATAGTCGAACAGCGTCGCCATCCGGGCGATGCGCTCCTCCGGCGGCAGGTTGACGCCTTCGAGCGTGTTCTCGACGAACTCACGGAATCGCGGCCCGTCTTCTGGGGGGAAGCCGAGCATGCTCGCGATGACGCGCATCGGGATGTGCTGCGCGTAGTCGCGGGCGGCGTCCACGACGTCCTGCCCCTCGAATCCGTCGATGAGCGAGTGACACAACGCCCTCGCCGCCGGCTCATGCTGGCCGACCGCGGTCTTGGTGAACGCGGGCAGCAGGAGCCTTCGCGCCTCATGGTGGAAGGGCGGGTCGGAGGAGATCGGCGGCGAGCCGCCGGCGGGCGCCAGTTCCCGCGGCGGCCGGAAGTTGCTCATGATGATCGACCGCGACGAGAAGCGCTCGGTGTCGTAGGCGATCGCCGCGACGTCCTCATAGCGCGTCGGCAGCCATCCGCCACCGAACCGCTCGGTGTGCGCGATCGGGCATCGCTGCCGCAGGTCGTCCTGGATCGGGTAGGGATCGGCTGCCCACTCCGGCTCGAGATGGGAGAAGTCGGTCGCCCAGTCCGCGACGGGACCCGTGATGATCTCGTTGCGCGTGCCGAGAGGCTGGTCCGCGCGCGCCTCCCGGAAGTCTTGGGCGAATCGGTCACCGGCGGTCATGTCACGTCTCCTCGCGGACCTCGATCGCGCGCTCGGGACAGTTGGACACCGCCAGCCGTGCCTCGCGCTCCTGGTCCGACGGCACGACGCCGTCGCCGAGGACCGTTCCGTAGCCCTCGTCGTCCTCGCCGAACAAACGCGGTGCGAGATCGTAGCAGCGGCCGTGCCCCTGGCAGCGCTCCGAATCGATCTGCACTTTCACTGCGCTGTTCCTGTCCGCCTAACGAGGGAGGGTGGCACAGGACGAAGCCACGCAGATCACCCAGCGTGCTGGATCGTCATCCACCGGAGATGCTT
>DAITAE010000020.1:10502-18410 GCA_036824445.1 Streptosporangiaceae bacterium
CGCCGTGTGGGGCGGGAGCGCTGACGATCAGCTGATATTCGACCCGCGCCGGGCGGTAGAAGTCGCGGTAGAGGCCGAGCGAGCGGAACTGCCGGTCGCTGGCGACGTCGGAGACGCGCCGGGCGGCGAGGTCGCGGGTTACCTCGTAGTGGTGCAGGAGTGGGTGCTCGGGCAGATGCTGCTGGAACAGCTGCACGGCGTCGGGGAAGTCAAGCACCTCGGCGGGCTCGATCTGCCAGGCCACGGCGACCGGGCCGACCAGGTGGTTATACGAGCACGACTCGGCCGCAACCAGGCTGGATACCAGGCTGATCACGCGGCCGGGGAAGTCGCCGCCGTCGGGCAGGTACAACTCGGCGAGCCCGGTACTGAGCCTGCGCAGCGATCGGCCGTCAAGCGTCACGATCCACCCTTGTCATCGCACCAGCGTAAGCAAAATTGCCGATACCACAACAGTCATAGGTAGCGCAGAGTAACTGGTACCTGCTGGCAGCCCCGGTACGCGGGGGGACGGAGCTGCCAGCAGGTCTTTAGTTCTCCAGGATCAGCGTGACGGGGCCGTCGTTGACGAGGCTGACCTGCATCTCGGCACCGAAAACGCCAGTCTCCACGCGGGCGCCAAGTCCACGCAAGGACGAAACCACGGCGTCTACAATCGGCTCGGCAGCTGGGCCGGGAGCTGCGGCCTGCCAGGTCGGGCGGCGGCCCTTGTTGGTCTCGGCGTAGAGCGTGAACTGGCTGACGACCAGCAGCGGTGCGCCCACATCGGAGCAGGACTTCTCCCCGTGCAGGATTCGCAGTCCCCACAGCTTGGTGGCGAGCTTCGCGGCCGTCTGCGGCGTGTCCTGGTGGGTGACGCCAACCAGGACGAGCAGACCTTGCCCGCCGATAGCGCCCACGACCTGGCCGTCCACGGCCACGCTGGCCCGGCTCACCCGCTGCACGACAGCCCGCACGGCAACCTCCCTGAGGCGCACGATACGCAGGGTTGCGGTGTCATCCCATCGAATCGGTCAACGAGCGGTTCCGCGCCCAGGGCACTGGCTCGCAGGCGTGTCTGCGGCCTGGCTGGACGGTGGAGGAGATGCACCGGTGCGGCATCTGCCTGCGGTGACGCGGCGACCGTAAGCCATCGTGCCGATACCGGCAGCAGCAACGATGAACGCCGGTGGCAGCGGCGTCCCCCGGGAGCCCAACGAGGAAGCCCGGGCGCTCTCAAACCCGGCCTTCGCACTCCCCACCGCCGCCCCGGCGGCTCAACCTAACTGAGTTCACCGGTGCGGAGGCTTGATGTAGAACGTATGGAGTTGCTGTGGAGAGCCCGCGATCGGCGCCCCGGGGCCGGCCGGCCGCAGGGCACCGCCTGATCGCCGCCGGTAACGTAGATGCTGTCGGCGTGGGCATGCTGGCACGGTGGCGGCGCCCGCGGCGGAACGCGGCCCGTGCCATGTTTAGCCCCCAAGCTGGTGCGGGCCGCCCCGGGCCCAGGCGCCCGTCACGCGTATGCGCGCCGGCGATGTGAGCAATGCCTCCGTGTCCTGCGCCGAGGCGCCGGACGCGGGCGAGTGCTACGTCCGGGCCCCGGCCATGGTGCGGTGGCAGGCGGCCGGTGCTGCCAGGCGGGATGCGCTATCGGGCCCGGCTGCCCAGTTTGGTCTGCGCGCGGGGCGCGCGGGGCGGGTGACGGCCCGGAACAGCCATGCCACAGCCGAGGCGAGCCGGGCCGCCTGCTCGGCGGAGCGCTGGATCTCACCCGGGCTCTTCGCACGCTCTACCTGGTACATCCGGTAGGTGTCATAGGGCATCATGCTCGTCACCCTGCCGGGATCTCAGGCTGCCCTTGGTCCGCGCAGCGACCGTTGCGCCGGCCGGGAAGCCGGCGCGCGCCCGGCACGCGAGGTGCCCACGAACAGCCACGTGCGGCGGGCATGCCCGGCGCGGCGGAGCTGGCGGGCGCGCCCTGCATCAGCCGCATGGGCCCGGATGTCCCTGGTCCGTTCCGCGACGATGGCCTGGGCAATCACCGGATGCATGACATCCTCCTCGGTTACGGACCGCCCTGTTCAGGCGCTGTAGTCACATTGTCTTCGGGGGGTATGACAGTTTCGCGGCGCCGAACTCATCGGCGTCTGCCTGCAGTTTGGGTGCCTGCGTTCGGGTAATGGGTGGCTCATGAGCGCGCACGGCAGGGCTGGTCCGGGCCAGCGGGTCGTCATCGCCGGCGGGGGGTTCGCGGGCTTTCACGCCGCGCGCACGCTGGGACGGCTTGCCAAGGGCCGCCTGGATGTCGTCCTGGTGAACCCGACCGACTACTTTCTCTACCTGCCGCTGCTGCCAGAGGTGGCGGCCGGGATCCTGGACCCGCGCACCGTGGCGGCGCCACTGGCCACCTGCCGCGGGGTGCGCCATGTCCTGGGCGCCGTCACCGATATCGACACCGATGGCAGGCACCTGGCCGTGCGCGATCCAGAAGGCAACCGGAGGACGGTCAGCTACGACCAGCTGGTCATCGCGCTGGGCAGCGTCAACAAGCTGCTGCCCATTCCAGGCGTGGCCGATCACGCGCATGGTTTCCGGAGCCTGGCCGAGGCGATGTACCTGCGCGATCACCTGCTCCGCCAGATCGAGATCGCGGACCTTTCGGAGGACCGGGCAGAGCGGGACGCGCGCTGCACCTTCGTGGTGGTCGGCGCCGGCTACACGGGCACCGAGGTGGCTGCCAGCGGGCAACTGCTCACCCGGATCGCGGCGCGCCGCCGCCCCGGCCTGACCGGCCAGAAGCTGCGCTGGATGCTGCTCGATGTTGCGCCTCGGGTGATGCCCGAACTCGACCCCCGGCTGTCGGCCATCGCCAGCCAGGTGCTTTCCGCACGGGGCGTGGAGGTCCGTACCGGCACCAGCGTCGAGCACGCCTCCGCCGATGGCGTGAAGCTGTCGGACGGCGAGTTCGTGCCGACGTGTTCGCTGATCTGGTGCGTCGGTGTGCGCCCCGACCCGATGGTGGCCCGGCTCGGGCTGCCGATGCAAAAGGGCCGGCTCACGGTGGACGAATACCTGACGGTACCGGGTCACCCCGAGTTGTACGCCTGCGGTGATGCTGCCGCGGTACCAGATCTCACCCGGCCTGGTTCGGTGACCGGTATGACGGCACAGCACGCACAGCGCCAGGGGAAACTCGTTGCGAACAACATCGCCGCCTCCCATGGCCTGGGTGGCGGCAGGACCCGGCGCCGCCCGTACCGGCATCAGGATCTCGGCTTCGTTGTGGATCTCGGCGGGCTCAAGGCCGCGGCGGATCCGCTGGGGGTGCGGCTTTCCGGCCTTCCCGCCAAAGCGGTCACCCGCGGGTACCACCTGCTGGCCATGCCGGTCAACCGCACCCGCATCGCCACCGCCTGGGCGCTTGACGCCCTCTTCTCCCGGCAGCTGGTGCAGCTGGGGCTCGTCCGGTCCGGAACAGTACCGCTGACGGCGGGAACGCCGGAGCACCCGGGCCTGCCCACCACCGGCACGACCCCTGTCCCGAACTCGGCAGGCTGAGCGCCGGGCGCCAGCGGACGAGACAGGGTGGAACACCGGCTGGAGTTGACGGACGCGGCCCGTCGTGCGCTCGCCTGGATCGGCTCGGTGGCGGTCGGCGTCGACGGCGGCCTGGGCTGGCTCGAGGACGGGGTGCCGTGTGATGACCTGTACTCCGGCACGGCCGGGGTGCTGCTTGGCTGCGCCGAAGCCGCAGCCGCCGGGCTCGGCACTGCACAGGTCTCGGCCGGCGCCTGCGGTCGGCTGCTGCTCCTGGCCCGCCGCGGACCGGGCGTGGCCACGATGCCCGATGACGGGCTGTTCTCCGGGTGGGCCGGCGTCACGGTAGCGCTGCGCGCCTGGTCGCGGGCGACGGGAGATGCGGCCGCGGCCGAAGCCGCCGCGCAGGTGACCTCGCAGATCGCCGGGCGCATCCTGGCGGCGCCGGACGACCCGGCGCGGTGCACCGACGTCATATCCGGGGACGCCGGCATCCTGCTGGCGCTCATCGCGGACGACTCCGACACCGCCGTGCGGGCCGCCCACCTCCTGACCGGCCGGCTGGTCGAGGTGGCCGAACGGGGCCCGGATGGACTGCACTGGCGGATGGTGCCCGGCTGGGAGTACCTCATGCCCGGGTTCTCGCACGGCACGGCGGGGGTCGCCTACGCCCTGGCCGGCGCCGGCCGCACGCTGCACCGTCGCGATCTGGTGCGCGCCGCCACGCGCGGCGCCGACGCTCTTGTCGCCGCCGGGCAGCACCCCGGCGGCTGGGCGGTGCCCCTCACGATCCCGCCACGACCGGGCGGCCTGGCGGTGAACTACGGCTGGTGCCATGGTGCCGCGGGCACCGTGCGGCTGTTCCTCCTGCTGAACGAGATTGACCCGCAGCCAAAGTGGCAGCGCGCCATCGATGCCTGCCCGCAGGCCTTGCGGGACAGCCGCTTGCCCGCCAGGCTGTACCCCGGATACTGGGACAACCTCGCACGGTGCTGCGGCACCGCCGGAGTCGGGCAGCTCCTGCTCGACCGCTACCAGGCCACCGGCGAGTCCACCCTGCTCGACTGGGCCGGCACCCTGGCCGCCGACGTCGTCGGCCGCGCCCTGACCACCGCGCAGGGCGTCACCTGGTCCAATACCGAACACACCAGGACCCCGCCGGAACTGCCACCAGAACCAGGCTTCATGCAGGGCGCCGCCGGGATCGCCGGCTGGCTGGCCCGGCTGCACGCGCTTCGCACCCGCCCCGGCACCCCGGCCCGGGTGACCAGGCCCGGCCCGTCATGGCTGTGATGGCATCACGCAACACATGCGCCGCCGTGAGGGCTGGCTGGCCATACGAATATTGACGGCGCGCGCGTATCGTTAAGGGAGGACAGCGTGGTCCGGCCCAGATCCCTGCTGGCGCTGGAGCGCGCCATGGCTGACCCGAAGGGCTTCCTCACCGCCCCGCGGCAAGACTGTGCCCGCCGCCCTGTCCGGGAGCGAGTGCGGGACTGGAACGAGGTCTACGACCGGCAAAGCCTCCTGCCGGTCATCGGGACCCAGGCAGGACGCTGCATGGACTGCGGCATCCCGTTCTGCCACCACGGCTGCCCGCTGGGGAACCTCATCCCCGAATGGAACGATCTCGTCTGGCGCGGCGACTGGGCGGCCGCGAGCGAGCGGCTGCACGCCACCAACAACTTTCCCGAGTTCACCGGCAGGCTCTGCCCGGCACCCTGCGAGCCGGCCTGCGTGCTGGCCATTAACCGGCCCGCCGTGACGATCAAGAACGTCGAGGCCACCATCGCCGACCGGGCATGGGAGCGTGGATACGCCACACCCCGGCCGGCGAAGCAGATGTCGGGAAAGACCGTCGCCGTGATCGGCTACGGACCGGCGGGTCTCGCGTGCGCGCAGCAGCTCACACGGGCCGGGCACACGGTCATGGTGTACGAGCGGGACGACCGCATCGGCGGGCTGCTGCGGGACGGGATTCCCGAGTTCAGGATGGAGAAGCGCCATCTGGACCGGCGGCTGGCGCAGATGCGCGCGGAGGGTACCCGGTTCCGCGCCGGCGTCGCGGTGGGCACCGACCTCGACGCAGCCGACCTCAGGCAGGGCCGTGACGCCGTGGTGGTCGCGGCCGGGGCCACAGCGTCGCGCGAGCTGCGGGTGCCGGCCGGGATCTGGCAGGGATCCATCAGGCGATGGAGTACTTGCCGCTCGCCAACCGGGCCTGCGCGGGCGATTTCGGCGGCCAGCCGCCCATCAGCGCGGAGGGCCGGCACGTCGTCATCGTCGGTGGCGGCGACACCGGCGCGGACTGCCTGGGCACGGCGCTGCGCCAGGGCGCAGCCTCCGTTGTCCAGCTGGACATCAACCCGCTGCCCGGTCACGACCGCGCCCCGCACCAGCCGTGGCCGGTGTACCCGAAGGTCTACCGCACCTCTTCCGCCCACCAGGAGGCCCGCGAGCTGGCCGGGCTGCGCGGCGAGGACTGGGAGAGCCTCTGCCTCCCGGTACCGGGACCGGACGGGGACGTGCGGGTGTTCTCCGCGTCGACCCTCCGCTTCGAAGGCGACGCCAGCGGCCACGTCCGGGCGGTGCACCTGGTCGGGGTCGAACCGGAGCAACGGCGGCCACAGCCAGGCACCGGGCGGGTGATCAGCGCCGATCTCGTGCTGCTCGCGCTGGGGTTCGACGGGCCGGACCACGACGGCAGCCTGATGGAACAGCTCGCGCTGCGGCCGGACCCGCGCGGCAACTTCGCCCGCGACACCGACTTCAGCGCCGGCCCGGAGGGGGTATTCGTGGCCGGCGACGCGGGACGCGGAGCTTCACTGGTCGTGTGGGCGATCGCCGAGGGCCGCGCCGCGGCGGCTGCCGTCGACCGCTACCTGATGAGCGCCACCACACTTCCGGCACCGATCGAGCCCACCGACCGGCCGCTGGCAGTCTGAGATGGCGCTATCCCCGCCTCGTTTCCCGGCAGCCGGCGTCGTGAGCACGACGATTCTCATGTCACCGGTGTTGTCCCTGGGAAGCCGTCTCCGGGAACAGCGCGATTGACGCGGTAAAGGTGTGCAGGAAGTTCTGCCCGCCGACCGGCCCGAGCTCTCCGGCGCAGAAGAACCCCGCCACCGGGATCCTGCCCAGCATCTCCGCGAGCAGCCCGGCGTCGTGGTCGGGCCCGGAGAACAGCCGTGACCCACGGCCGTTACAGGTGAACAGCAGCGCCCCGGCCGCCCGGCGGCCGCCGAGAGCAGCGGCTTCCCGCTCCAGAGTGCGCCGGAGATCCTCATCCGCCGAGTCAGCGTCCCGGATGTGGAACTGCACCGTCTGGCCCACCTCCACCTCGTCGCCCACCGCGATGGCCCCCGATGCGGGGTCGGTGCCCAGGATGCCGCGGATCAGGAAGTCGCCCTGGCGTGATTCGGCCCGGTACTCGTTGATGACCATTCCCAGGTGCACGCCCTGGGCGAGCAGCTCCCGCTCCCGGCCGGGCAGCGCCGCCGCCAGCTCGCGCAGCCGCGCCAGCGGCGGGCGCCCGCCGAGCTCGAAGATCACGTTGCCGTCGGCCCGGGTGGTGGTGTAGGGGTCACCCACGGGGCGGCATCCCTGCGCCACCAGCGGATGGACCTCGGCTCGCGGCAGATGTGCGCCGACGGCGCCATGTGAGACCACCCGCCCGTCGAGAAACAGCCGGCTCTGCCGCCGCACCAGCCCGCCGCTTGCTATCCCGCCCATGACCACCGCTCCAGGGACGTGCTGGTTCAGATGGGCGAGCAGGTCGCTGGCCGGGAACGTGAACGGGTCGCAGATCATCAGGTGAACGCCCGCCGGGCCCCGCTCGAACCGGTAACCTCCGTAGGCTCCCCCGCTCGGCGTCCGGACGAACTCCATGGCGAACGTCTCGACCGGGCCCAGATCGGCAGCGAGCCAGAGCGAAACGGCCGGCCCGGACTCGACCTCGCGAGCCCCGCCGGCCACCGCCTCCGCCACACAGCCGATGAGCGGAAGCTGACCGGTCTCCTCAGCCACCGCCGCCACCAGGGCCTCCGCCGAGTCGAGGAAATGGGCGGAGCCGAACAGCACCGCGAACGAGGGGGACGAGTCCCCCAGCGACGCCCGCGCCTCCCCCACCGCCCGCCGCGCCGCCTCGCGGGCATCCGCCGTGAGAACAAGGGCTCCTCCGGCCTTCACCAGCCCAGATTACGTGGCGACCCCGCCCCTCGCCTGGACCGGTGCGATAGGACTATGGCATGGAGACGTGGGATGCCATCCGGGCGCGCCGCAACGTGCGCCAGTACACCGGCCAGCCGATCGCCCGCGAGGACCTCGAGCGGATCCTGGAGGCGGGCCGGCGGGCGCCGTCAGCGGGAAACGGGCAGCCGTGGAACTTCG
>DAITAE010000401.1:0-4692 GCA_036824445.1 Streptosporangiaceae bacterium
GACGTCGGCTACGACAACTGGCGCAAGGCGATGGAGCGGATCCCGCGCCCGATCCCGCTGCTGATCGAGAACACCGCCGGCGGCGACCATGCGATGGCCCGGGGCCTCACCGCCGTCGCCCGGCTGTGGGACACGATCGGGGACCTCGCCGACTCGGCCGGCGGCCAGATCGGCTTCTGCCTTGATACCTGCCACGCCTACGCGGGCGGCGACGACCTGGCCGGCATCGTCGACCGCGTGACGGCGATCACCGGCCGGCTCGACCTGGTCCACTGCAACAACTCGCGGGACGAGTTCGACTCGCGCCGCGACCGCCATGCCCCCATCGAGTCCGGCGAGATCGACCCGGCCCTGCTCCTCGACGTCGTGCGGGCCGCTGGCACCCCGGTGATCAGCGAGACCCCCGATCCCGGCGCCGACATCCGCTGGCTCCGCAAGCACCTCCCCGCCAGCTGACCCGCGACCTCAGCCGCCCGGCCGGCGCGGGCCATGTACGACGGCCGGCCCGTACGCCCGGGCCATGCACGCTGGCCAGTCCCACGCGCGCGGGCCATACACACTTGTCCAGTCCCATGCGCGCGCGGCCACGCATGCCGACCAGTGCTATGCCCGCGGGCCCGCTTTCAGCCGGGTTCGCTGGCGACCCGGCGGAACGCCGGGTATGGCCGCAGCCTCAGCACGCAGCGGTCCGGCGAGCCGGCGAGCACTCCGCCGGCCGGATCGTCCTCGCCGCCGGCGCGCACCACATCGGCCTGCGGCCGCAGGATGTCGGCGACCACCAGGGCACACAGCAACGTGACCGTGCCGAGCCGCGCGAGCAGCGCCGTGAAGTACAGGCCGGTGCCGATCCCCCCGGCCGCGGTCGGCACCGGGCCGAGCACCGTGACCAGGTAGGCCCAGATCGCGAAGAAGTAGCCCACCTCGGCGGCCTGCCAGAGGGCGTAGGACCACAGCCGCGGCCGGGCCAGCACCACGAGCGGCACCAGCCAGATGACGTATTGCGGCGACCAGACCTTGTTGGCGAGCAGGAACGCGGCGAGCACGAGGAAGAAGACCTGCGGCAGCCGGGGCCGGCGGGGGGCGGCGAGGATGAGCACCCCGATGAGCACGCACCCGGCGGCGAAGACCGCCAGCGAGAACTCGTTGAGCGAGCGGCCCCCGAGCGTGCCGAGGAAGGGCCAGCGCTCGGTCTCGAAGTAGTACCAGATGGATCCCCAGTCGGCGGTCCGCGTGGCGTTCAGCTTGTAGAAACGCTCCCAGCCGGCCGGCGCGGCCAGCGCCACCGGCAGGTTCACCACGAGCCACGCCGCGGCGGCGGAGGCCGTGGTCACGGCGAACGCCCGCAGCCGGCCGGCCCGCAGGCACAGCAGCAGCAGCGGGCCGAAGAACACCAGCGGGTAGAACTTGGTGGCCACGGCCAGGCCCAGCAGCACCCCGGCCAGGACCTGGCGGCGCGCCGCCCAGGCGGCCATGCCCAGTGCGACCAGGCCCATCGCGATGAGGTCCCAGTTAATGAAGGACGCGAGGATCAGGCCGGGTGCCAGCGCGACCAGCAGCGCGGTCCACCGCCGGGAGCGCCCGGCCAGGTAGGCCGTGGCCAGCGTGCCCGCGACCGCGAACAGCGCCAGCAGCACGACGGTGACGTCGAAGAACTCGCGGCCGCGGATGTAAGGGTCATGAATGGGCCGGACCAGCCAGGCGACCGCCTGCATGGCGGCACCAATCAGCACCGGGTACTCGACCGGATGCCCCGTGTAGGGGACCTTGCCCGCGGCCAGGCGCTCGCCGAAGTAGAGCGGGTAAATGTCGGTATAGCAGTGCGCCTGGAATTGCTTGAGGTAGATGTTCCAGTCGCCGCTGCGGCACGCTGCCTTGTTGAGGAAGCCGAGCGCGCTGCCCAGGAGGCTGGCCGTGACCAGCGCCGTGGTGGAGCCGGCGACGAGGGCCAGCCGCCCGCGCCAGGAGGCCCCGCCCGCTGGCCGCGGCTCCGGCCCAGTGCCCGGCAGCCCGGTCTGCGCCCCCGTGGTCTCACGCTCCGTCATCAGCCGCCCCGGCCTGCTCGGCCCGGTGCCATCGGCTCAGCCGGGCCGCCTCACGTTGTGCGCTTCCCGTCCGGGCCACGCCTGCGCCTCCAAGGGCGCCAGCGGCGTATGCCCGCGGGCAGCAGAGCCACCATAACGCCGGTCGCCACCATGCCGCCGGCCGCCATACCGCCGACGGTCGCCGCGCCCCCGGCGCCGCCGCCCGGCGGCACGGTCGGCTGGCCCGACGGACACGGCAGCGGCGGCTGGCAGTTTATCGGCAGGGTCGGCCCCGGGCTCGGCTGGCAGCGCCGGCCATTGCCCTGGCACGGAGGAGAGAAGGACGGACGCGGCTCGGGAGTGTGCTTGGGCTTGGGCAGGTGACCGACCAGGTTCCACGACGTGCCGAAGTTGGCCGGGAGGGGCGGCCACGCCTGCACCGGTACGTCGTTGAACTCCTTCGTGAAGTAGTCGTGCCAGATGATGGCCGGCCACTGGCCGCCGTAACCGGCGAGCCCTCCGACCCCGAACAGCGTCTGCACCCCCGCCGGTGGCGCGAACGCCAGCGCCTGCGTGGAGGTGCAGAGTGCCCCCACTCTCGCGGGACAGTTGGGCTTGCTGACGAACATGCCGACCGCCATCGCGTAGCGCGGGGTCGCGCCGAGGAAGAACGCCGACTGGGAGAGGTTCGTGGTGCCGGTTTTCGCGATGACCGTCTGGCCGTTGGTCAGGCCGAGGCCGTTGGCGGTGCCGATCGACCCCATGTCGAAGGACATGGCGTAGTCGACCTCGGCGGCCTCGTCGGGCGTGAGCACCTGATGGCGGTCGACCTTCGCCTGGGTGACCTGGTTACCGTGGATAATCCGCTTGATCACGTGCGGCTTGGCGTACTCCCCTCCCGCGGCGAGGGTGGCCATCATGTTCGCCTGCTCTTCCACGGTGAGCGACGCCTGGCCGAGCGCCGTGCCCGCCTGGTCCTGCATCTTCCGCAGGCCGCTCGCCCAGGCGTTCACCCCGAAGGCCTTCGCCATGTCGACGACGTTGTGCTGGCCGTCGCTGAACGCCACCCGGTGCCACAGGTCGGCGTAGGCGGTGTTGAGCGACATCGCCGTCGCCTCGACCACGCTGACCGGCCGGTCGGGGTTGCTGACCTCGTCGTTCTGCACCTGGTAATCGCTGACGATGCCCGGGTCCTTGATGCTGGCGAAGGTGTCTGGCTGGGAGTCCGGGGGGATCCACAGCGGCGAGAACCCGTTGAGGTGGCTGGTCTGGACGTTCATGCCTTGTTTGACCGCGGTCGCTAGGACGTAGGGCTTGAACGAGGAGCCCACCTGGTTGCGGGACTGGAGCGCGTTGTCGAACTGGGTCTTGTTGTAGTTCTGCCCGCCGTACATCGCCAGGATCGCGCCGGTACCCGCCTGCTCGAGCACCGCGCCGATGTGCACGTACTTCGGCAGCCCGGTCGAGGCCACCCTCGCCCCGAACGGCGGCGTGGGCGGGGTGCCGTTGCGCATCAGGGTCCGGTTATGGCGGACCGTGGCGTAGAGCGAGTTCATCAGGTGCGCGTTGACCGTGGTGACCACGTGCAGCCCGCCGTTGAAGATCTCGTTCTTGCTGTAGCCGTAGGTGGTCCGGAGTTCGTTGAGCACCGCCTGCATGACGTAGCCACGGTAGCCGCTCCAGTTGTTGGTGAAGGGCTTGACGGTCTGGGGGAACGTCGCCTTGGCCGCGGTCTGCTGCGGCAGCGTGCCCATGTCGGCCATGGCGTTGAGAACGTAGTGCCAGCGGGCGACCAGGGCCTGGTGTCGGACGCCGTCCTTCGGGTTGGGGCTGTAGTAGCTGGGGCTCTGGATCATGGCGGCGATCATCGCGGCCTGGGCCGGCGTGATCCGGCTGAGCTGGGAGGTGGACAGGCCGAAGTAGGCCTGCGCGGCCGCGCCGACTCCGTACGCGCTGTCGCCGAAGTAGACGGTGTTCAGGTATTCCTTGAGGATCTGCTCCTTGCCCGTGGTCTGGGCCAGCTTCTGCGCGACGAAGATCTCTTTGATCTTGCGGGTCAGGGTCTGCGACGTCCCCACGTTGGCGTAGTAGTTCCTGACCAGCTGCTGGGTGATCGTGGACCCGCCTTGCAGGTTCCCGCCGGAGTTGGTCAGGTCGTTGAACGCCGCCCGGACGATGCCGGTGGGCGAGACACCGCCCTCATGCCAGAAGTTCTTGTCCTCCGCGGCGACGACCGCGTTGCGGAGCACGGGCGGAATCTGGTTGTAGGTCAGCGTCTGCCGGTCGATGGTGCCGAACTGGCCGATCCGCGTTCTGTTGTCGCTGAAGTAAACGGTGGTCGCCGCCTGGGTCGAGGACAGCAGGCGCTCGGTGGGGACGGTTGTCTTCGCATAGGCCAGCCACCCGCCCGCCGCGGCGAGGATCACGAAACACCCGGCGCTGATGGCGAGGACGGTCGCCACCTTCTTCAGCGTCCAGTGCCGCCGCCAGTCGCCCTTGCGGCGTTCCCGGCCATCGCCGGAGAATCCGCTGCCGTCGCCGCCGTCGCCGCCGTTGCCGTGCCGGCCCCGGAGCCTGCGCCGGCCCGGCGCCCCCCGGCCGGGGTAACCACCAGAACGGCGCCCGCCGTATCCGGAGCCCCGGTAGCCCGTGCCGTCGTAACCGTTGCCCT
>DAITAE010000402.1:0-4682 GCA_036824445.1 Streptosporangiaceae bacterium
TCCACTTCCAGCCGAAGTACGTGTTCGCCGCGATCGACGCCGGCTGCGCCGCGGTGCGGGTCAACCCGGGGAACATCAAGGCGTTCGACGACAAGGTCGCCGAGATCGCCCGGGCGGCGTCCGGTGCAGGGGTGCCGATCAGGATCGGCGTCAACGCGGGCTCCCTGGACAAGCGGCTGCTCGCCAAACACGGGCGGGCCACCGCCGAGGCGCTGGTGGAGTCGGCCCTCTGGGAGTGCTCCCTGTTCGAGGAGCACGGGTTCACCGACATCAAGATCTCGGTCAAGCATCACGACCCCGTGGTGATGATCAACGCCTATCGCCAGCTCGCGCAGGCCTGCGACTACCCGCTGCACCTGGGTGTCACCGAGGCGGGGCCCGCCTTCCAGGGAACCGTCAAATCGGCGGTCGCGTTCGGCGCGCTGCTTTCCGAGGGCATCGGGGACACCATTCGCGTGTCGCTGTCGGCTCCGCCGGTCGAGGAAGTCAAGGTCGGCATCGCCATCCTCGAGTCGCTCGGCCTGCGTGAACGCGGCCTGGAGATCGTGTCCTGCCCATCGTGCGGCCGTGCTCAGGTCGACGTCTATACGCTGGCCGACCAGGTCACCGCGGGCCTGGAGGGCCTGGACGTGCCGCTGCGGGTGGCGGTCATGGGATGCGTGGTCAACGGGCCCGGCGAGGCGCGTGAGGCCGACCTGGGCGTGGCGTCCGGCAACGGCAAGGGGCAGATCTTCGTCCGGGGCGAGGTCATCAAGACGGTACCCGAATCCCAGATCGTGGAGACCCTCCTCGAGGAGGCCATGAAGCTGGCCGAAGCGGCCGGGCAGGCCGACCAGCCCGGAGCACCCTCGGTCACCGTCTCCTGAACGCCCGGAGGGGTGGGCCAGCGATTCCACCAAGGTTGGGCCGCGCCCGGCGGTAGTTCGGTGCCTTCGAGTCCCCGGCCTCGCTGCTGCGCCGGAAGGCGGTGCCGGTCACAGAACTGACGCCTGGTCATGTCGTCACCGTTCGCCATCACCGGCAACGGCGCCGGGCAGGCCGGATGGGCCGGTGTCCGGCCGTGCTATCCGGTCTGCCGTGCTATCCGGTCTGCCGTGCTATCCGGCCCGGGGCGCGTCCGGTCCGGCGTGCTATCCGGTCCGGATTGCGTCCGGTCCGCCGCGTTCGCGATCACGAGCTTGCCGACGCGGTCGCCGACCAGCGCCCGCGCTTCCGGCTGCAGCCCGTCATCGGTGATGAGCGTGTCCACCTCGGACAGGTCGGCGAACGAGCAGAGGCCGACGGTCCCCCACTTGGTGTGATCGGCCACCACGGTCATCTTGCGCGCCGCCTGCACGAACGCCCGGTTGGTCTCCGCCTCGGCGAGATTGGGTGTGGTGAGGCCGGCCACCGGGTCGATGCCGTGGCAGCCCAGGAAGAGCAGATCGAGGTGGAGGGACCGGATGGTCAGGTCGGCGATCGGGCCGACCAGGGCATCGGAGGGGGTCCGGGTGCCGCCGGTGAGGACGACCGAGGCGTCCCTGGCGCTCTGCTCCGCAGCCTGCCCGCTGCGCAGCAGGTTCACTACTCGCACCGAGTTGGTCACGATGGTGACTCCGGGGATGCCGATCAGCCGCTCCGCCAGGGCGAACGTCGTCGTCCCGGCGGACAGGCCGATCGCGCTCCCCGGCGTGACCAGTTCAGCCGCCGCGCACGCGATCGCAGCCTTGGCCGCCTGCTCCAGGGTCGACTTGGTGTCGAAGCCCGGCTCGTGGCTGCTCGGCGCGCCCGGCAGGACGGCCCCGCCGTGGACCTTGTCGATGAGCCCCGCCCTGGCCAGCGCCTCCAGATCACGGCGGATCGTCATGTCCGAAACCCCGAGGCGCAGGGTCAGCTCGCTCACGCGTGCACTGCCCGCTCCCTGCACCTCCTGCAAGATCAGCGCCTGTCGGTGCTTGGCCAGCATCTCCTCACCCTTCGCCATGGGCACCGCGGGCAGCCATCCTTCCTGCGGCGGCCGCCTTCCGGGTGGTGTCCCCGGGTCGGCGGGGCGTGAGCGGGGGCTGCTCAGCGGATGTCCACAGATTGCCACAAACCTACCTCCGCCAACGCTGGTGACCAGCACCGGAGCCGCAGATCACATGTTCGTATCTGAGGGTGTCTGTTCGTTGACGATCAAGCTTGTTTGGCTTACGTTAAGGCCTCACAAAGACCGAGCCGTTTCGGGTCAACCCCGGGCCGGCCAGCTTTGATGGGGGCAGGTAGTGCTGCCTCGGGACGCCTACAGCGGTGCGGCCCTCGATTCGCTCGGGGGGCGGATTCGCGAATTTCGATCACGAATCGAGGGCAGGCCATGCAGCGAGCCAGGGGAGTTCGCTGCCGGTGTCCGGCACGGCCCAGGGTCCAGTTCCTTCGCGGCGTCCGCACCCGGTCCATGTCGTGCAGGCAAGGGCGAACATCCCCTGCCGCGCCCGGCCCGGCTGGCACGGATTGCACCGATGTTCTCCTGATCACTTGTCTGGAGGTTAGATGAGAAACGTCGACCCCAAGGTCGAAGAGGCGATCGATACCCTCAACATGAAGGATGGCCCCACCCGCCGGAAGCTGCTGACCGGCACCGGGCTGGTGAGCGCCACCGCAGCCGCCTCGGCGCTGCTCGCTGCCTGCTCGTCGAGCACCACCACCGGCAGCACCGCCAAGCAGACCGCCGGGGATTTCCCGTCCACGCCCGCGTGGAAGTTCACCTTCGTCAACCACGTCACGACCAACCCGTTCTTCGTGCCCACCCAGTACGGCCTGGCCGATGCCGCGGCGCTGCTGAATATTCCCAAGCCCGCCTGGACCGGCTCGGACAAGGCCAACATTCCGGATATGGTCAGCGCCACCAACTCGGCGATCTCGTCGAAGGCGAACGGGATCGCGGTGGCGGTGGTCAGCTCGACCGCGTTCACCCAGCCGGTGAAGAACGCCATGAACGACGGCATACCCGTCGTCTCCTACAACGCGGACGGCAACGTCGGCGACCCGGGCACCAACCGGCTGGCCTACATCGGCCAGGACCTGTTCGTCTCGGGGCAGGAGCTGGGGAAGCGGATCGTGGCCGGCATGCCGAGCGGCGGTGACGCGGTCGGCTTCATCGCCACCCCGGGCACGGCCAACATCCAGCCGCGGATCGACGGCGCCAAGCAGGCGATCAAGGCCTCGGGCAAGAACATCAAGTTCACGTCGGTCGCGTCGGGCGCCGCCCTGTCGCAGGAGAACACCACGATCAACTCCTACGTCCTGGCGCACAAGTCGACCCTGAAGGGAATCTTCGCGGTGGACGCCGGGTCGACCCAGACCGTCGGCCAGATCATCAAGAAGTACAGCCTGCAGAGCAAGGTCGCCTCGGGAGGATTCGACCTGACCCCGCAGACGCTGTCGGCGATCCAGGGCGGCAGCCTCCAGTTCACCATCGACCAGCAGCCCTATCTGCAGGGCTTCCTGCCGGTGCTGGCCCTGTACCTGTTCAACCTGTCGGGCGGCCTGGTTGCCCCGCCGGAGACGAACACCGGCCTCACCTTCGTCACCAAGCAAAACGTCGGACCCTACCTGAACACCACGTCGCGTTATGAGGGCTCGAGTACGGAGCAGAAGCTCATCAAGCGCTCCGGCCCGATCGCCTGACAGGGAGCAGTGGCTTCCCTGGTCGGCCAGTGGTGCGGCTTCGCTCTTTGATATCTGGGCTGGCGGCGGGACACTGGACCCGTGGAAGCGCGGGGCCGGTGCCCGCCGTCGGCGTACGAAGGGGGTTGCATCTGTCACTGCTGATGGGTACGTGATACGGACAGCGGAAAGAGACAGGAAAGCAACGTGAGCGAAACGGTCCAGCGCGCCCCCGATACCGCGGGCGCAGCGCCCGGTGGGCCCCCATCGGGCGGCCTGTCGGGCACCGTCAAGCGGGCGGCCCTGATCTTCGCGCAGCAGCGCGAGGCAACGGTCCTGGTGGTGAACATCCTCCTGGTGATCTACTTCTGGCGCGCCTCACCCGACTTCCTCACCCAGGACAACATCGCGAACATCACCTGGATCGTCACCCCCATCGCGATCATCGCCATCGGTGAGGTCTTCCTGCTGGTCTGCGGCGAGCTGGACCTGTCGGTGGGGTTCGTCCTCGGCTTTTCCGGGTTCCTCATGCACTATCTGATCGACTATTACAGCGTGCCTGCGGTGCTGGCGGTGCTGCTGTGCCTGCTCATGGGCGTTGCCGTGGGGTTCTGCAATGGCTTCATCACCGTCGCCCTCGGCGTGCCTTCGTTCATCACCACCCTCGGCACCGGGTACATACTGCTGGGCATCTTGCTGGTCACCTCGCACGCGTACCCGGCGACCATCCCGGAGAGCGCCAGCGGGGTCGGCAAGTTGCTGGGCTCTTCGACCTGGGCGGAGATCATCTGGACGGTCGTGCTGGTGGCGATCTTCCACGTGGTGTTCACCCGGACCCGATGGGGACTGCACACGATCGCGGTCGGCGGCAACATCCTCGGCGCCAGCGAGGCGGGCATCAGCGTGCCCAGGATCAAGTACGGGAACTTCATGCTCACCGGCTTCTTCGGCGCGCTGGTCGGGCTCATGGTGACCTTCCAGACCAACTCGATCGACCCGAGCAACGCGGGCTACCAGACCATGTTCTACGCCATCGCGGGGGCGGTCATCGGCGGCAC
>DAITAE010000403.1:0-4681 GCA_036824445.1 Streptosporangiaceae bacterium
CCCGGCCCGCCCGCGACCACCTCCACCTCGCCGGTGGGCAGTTCCGGGTTCTCGTTGCCGGGCGGCCGCTCCCGGACCTCCCCGGTGCCCCGCACGCAGAACTCGGCCCGCAGCGCATGCTCGGGCCGGTCCTCACCTTCGCCGCGGAACACCACCTGGACGACACCGCTGGCGTCGCGCAGGTCGATGAAGACCACGCCGCCGTGGTCGCGCCGGCGCGCGACCCAGCCCGCCAGCGTCACGCGCTCGCCAGCGTGGCGCGGGCCGAGAGTGCCCGCTTCGTGGGTACGGATCATCGCCGTGGCCAGCCTCTCCGATCACAATCCGGGCCGGCCGCGCCCGGGCCGGCCGCCTCGTGCTGCCGGGCCGGCGGCTGGCGCAGCGGAATCGGAGCGCAGGCCGGCCAGGAACGGGTTGCTGGCCCGCTCCGCACCGATGGTCGTCTGCGGCCCATGCCCGGGCAGCACCTGGATGTGGTCGGGGAGGGTCAGGCACACCCGCGCCAGGCTGTTCAGTATGGTCTGGTAGTCGCCGCCGGGGAGGTCGGTCCGCCCGATCGACCCAGCGAACAGCAGGTCGCCCGAGAACATCACACCGTCGGGTGTGCGGAAGGTCACCGACCCCGGCGTGTGGCCCGGCGCGTGGTCGACCATGAGCTCCATGCCTGCCAGCCGCACGGTCAACTGGTCGGCGAGTTCCGCCACGTCGTCGGGCTCGGTGAAGGTCAGCCCCCCGAAGAGCTGGCGTCCGGCCTGCGGTGGCAGGCCGCGCGCGGGGTCGGACAGCAGCGCCCGGTCGGAAGGGTGGATGTAGGCCGGGATGCCCCGGGCACCGCATACCGGCACCACCGACCAGACGTGGTCGATGTGGCCGTGCGTGAGCATGACCGCCACCGGCTTGAGCCGGTGGGTGGCAAGGATGTCCGCGATGCCCGCTTCGGCGTCCTGGCCGGGATCGATGATCACGCATTCCTCTCCCGGGCCGGGTGCCACCACGTAGCAGTTGGCGGCGAATGAGCCGGCCGGGAACCCGGCGACGAGCACGGGCCGTCCTCCCTGGAGAAGCGAAAAGATCCGACGGGCGCTGCTGGTACAGGCTACCGAGCCATCAGCAACGCGACGAACCGATAACAGAGCCGTCGCAACCGGCAACGTGCAGGTACGATTCGCGAAGTTTCGCTGATCAGCAGTTGTGGCGGCAACCGGCGAGGAGGACCACAGGCGTGGCGGGGAAGAAGGAGCGCCAGCGCAGGCTTGCCCGGCAACACTATGAGCGCCAGCAGGCCAGGCGCGCTCACCATGCCAGGCGCTGGCGCACCTGGGCGATCATCGGCCTGGTCTGCATCACCGTCGTCGGCACGGGGACCGGCGTGTACTTCCTCCTGCAGGGAGGGGGCAAGTCGGCGTCGGCGGCCTCGGCCTCCGCGCGGCCCTCCCCCACGGCGTCCGGCACCGGCTCAGCGGCCGCGGCTGCCGCCGAGCCCGCGACGCACTGCACCTACCTGGCCAGCCCGCCGGCCGCCCGCAAGGTGGGCGTCCCGCCCGCCACCCCGCACAGCAAGGCCACGTATCGGGCCACGATCGTGACCAACCGCGGCGACGTGGTTATCCACCTGCTGAACGCCAAGGCGACCTGCACCGTCAACTCGTTCGTCTATCTCGCCGGGAAGAAATACTTCAACAACACCCACTGCCACCGTCTCACCACGTCCTCGATCTACGTGCTTCAGTGCGGAGACCCAACCGGGAGCGGCAATGGGGGTCCTGGCTACAAGTTCGCGAACGAGAACACCGCTGGCGCCAGGTACACCGCGGGCACCGTCGCTATGGCCAACGCCGGCCCAGGCACGAACGGCAGCCAGTTCTTCCTCGTGTACCGCGACTCCCTGTCGCTGCACCCCGACTACACGCCTTTCGGCACAGTCGTCAAAGGACTGAGAATCATCCAGAATGTGGCCAAGGCGGGCACAGACAACGCCAATGGCCCTGGTGATGGCCATCCCAAGGAGAAGGTCGTCATAGAAAGGGTCATCATTAAGAAAGCCTGATCCCTCATAACCCGGGGTCAGGCCGAGCAGGAGGTTCGCGGTGAGCACCGCCAACGATCCGTGGGGCCGGGTAGACGCCGACGGCACCGTCTACGTGCGTACCGCCGAGGGCGAGCGGGTGATCGGCTCGTGGCAGGCTGGCAGCCCTGAGGAGGCGCTCGCATTCTTCCAGCGTAAGTTCGAGGCGCTGAACACCGAGGTCACCCTGCTCGAGCAGCGGGTCACCACCACGGACCTGTCCCCGTCCCAGGCCAGGGCGAGCATCGAGCGGCTGCGGGTGGCTGTGGCGGACGCTCACGCGGTGGGGGACCTGGGCCAGCTCCAGGCCAGGCTGGATGCACTGTCCGGGAAGGTCGACCACCGCCAGGAAGAGGCCCGCGCCGTCCGGGACCAGGCCCGCGCCGAGGCCAAGGACATCAAGGAGCGCATCGTTACCGAGGCCGAGCAGCTGGCGGCCGAAGCGACCCACTGGAAGATCAGCGGTGAGCGGTTGCGCCAGCTGCTGGAAGAGTGGAAGGCGGCGCCGCGGGCCGACCGGGCCGTGGAGGCCGCCCTGTGGAAGCGGCTGTCGGCGGCGCGCAACGCCTTCAACAAGCGCCGCAAGGCGTACTTCGCCGAGCTCGAAGGCGAGCGGGAAACCGCCAAGGAGCGCAAGGAGCAGCTGGTCACCGAGGCCGAGGCGCTGGCATCCTCCACCGACTGGGCCGCCACCGCGGCCGCCTTCCGCGAGCTCATGCGCTCGTGGAAAATGGCCGGGCGCGCCGGGCGCGCCGATGAGGACGCGCTCTGGAGCCGGTTCAAGACCGCGCAGGACACCTTCTTCCAGGCCCGGGCGGAGGTGTACTCGGCGAAGGACGCGGCGCTGCGTGAGCACGCAGCGGTCAAGACCCAGCTGCTGGCGGAGGCGGGCAAGCTTGTCCCGGTCACCGACGTCCGCGCGGCCAGGGCGGCGCTGCGGGGGATCCAGGAGCGCTGGGAGGAGGCGGGCCCGGTGCCGAGGGAAGCTCATGAGCGGCTTGAGTCCGGCCTGCGGCGGATCGAGGACGCGGTCCGCAAGGCTGAGGACGCCCAGTGGCGGCGGTCGAACCCGGAGGCGCTCGCCCGCGCCCAGGGCACCGTCGAGCAGATCCGGTCCGCGATCACCGCCCTGGAAACCCAGCTCGCCAAGGCCAGGGAAGGCGACGACGCCAAGTCCGTGGAGCAGGCCGAAGAAGCGCTCGCTGCCCGCCGCGCCTGGCTCACCGAGGCCGAACGGACACTGGCCGAGCTGTCGGGCTAGTCCCCAGCGTCCCGCCGGGCCGGCCCCGCGCGCTCAGTTCGTGACCCGGTAGACGTCGTACACGCCGTCGATCGCGCGGACCGCGCGGAGCACGTGCCCCAGGTGCTTGGGGTCGCCCATCTCGAAGGTGAACTTGCTGACCGCGACGCGGTCCCTGGTGGTGGTGACCGAGGCCGACAGGATGTTGACGTGCTGGTCGGAGATGGCCCGGGTGATGTCGGACAGAAGGCCGGTGCGGTCGAGCGCCTCCACTTGGACGCCTACCAGGAACACCGAGTCCTCGGTCGGCGACCAGCGCACCTCCACCAGCCGCTCGGGTTCGGAGTCGAGCAGGTGGCGCAGGTTGGCGCAGTCGGACCGGTGCACCGAGACGCCATGGCCCCGGGTGACGAACCCGGTGATCTCGTCCCCGGGCACGGGCGTGCAGCAGCGCGACAGCCGGGCCCATACGTCGGAGTCGCCTTCGACCACGACCCCGGAATCCCCGGTGGTGCGGGGCGGGGGCGGGCGGGTCGGCAGCGTGGTTTCCGCGAGGTCCTCTGCCGCCCCTGCGGCGCCGCCAACGGACACGATCAGCTTGGTGACCACCGACTGCGCGCTGACGTGGCCCTCCCCCACCGCCGCGTACAGGGCGGACACGTCCGGGTAACGCAGCTCGGCCGCGATGGACTTCAGCGCGTCCGCGGTGGCGAGGCGCTGCAGCGGCAGCTCCTGCTTGCGCATCGTCCGGGCGATCGCGGTCTTGCCGGCTTCGGCGGCCGCCTCCCGCCGTTCCTTGGAAAACCAGTGCCGGATCTTGTTCCGCGCCCGCGCGCTCTTGACGAAGAGCAGCCAGTCCCGGCTCGGTGCCGCGTCCGGCGCCTTCGACGTGAAGATCTCGACGGTGTCCCCGTTGTCCAGGGTGGACTCCAGCGCGACCAGCCTGCCGTTCACCCGGGCGCCGATCGTGCGGTGCCCCACCTCGGTGTGGATCGCGTAGGCGAAGTCCACCGGGGTAGCGCCCGTGGGCAGGGCGATCACTTCCCCGCGCGGGGTGAAGACATAGACCTCGGCCGCGCCGAGGTCGAACCGGAGCGACTCGAGGAACTCGGCCGGGTCGGCGGTCTCCCGCTGCCAGTCGACCAGTTGCCGGAGCCAGGCCATCTCACCGACGTCCGGCTCCCCGCCCCCGCGTCCGCGCGGGACGGTTTCCTCCTTGTACTTCCAGTGCGCCGCCACGCCGTACTCCGACCGGCGGTGCATCCCCCAGGTCCTGATCTGGAGCTCGACCGGCTTGCCCTCCGGGCCGATCACCGTCGTATGCAGCGACTGGTACATGTTGAACTTCGGCATCGCGATGTAGTCCTTGAACCGCC
>DAITAE010000404.1:0-4670 GCA_036824445.1 Streptosporangiaceae bacterium
CCGGGGAACCACAACGGGTGCCCGGGGAACCACAACGGGTGCCCGGGGAACCACAACGGGTGCCCGGGGAACCACACCAGCGCGCGCTGGGCACACCGTCGGCCGCGGGTCCGGCGCGGACCGTGTCCCAGCTATCTGGTGGTCGTTAGGTAAGCCTAACTAAGGCTATGCTACCCTGACCTGGCGAGCCGATCGGGCTACTGCCGAGCCGGCCGGACGGACGAGTGCAGGGCCGCCGAGACACCAGGGAAAGGACCTTCTCGTGCCCGCAAGCCAGATCGCCATCCTCGGGGCCTTTGCGGGTCTCACGATCTTCCTCGGTTTGCCGCTGGGCCGCGTGCGGGCTGAGATGCCCCGGGTCAAGGCGTTCCTCAACGCCCTGGCCATCGGCATCCTGCTCTTCCTGCTGTGGGATGTCCTCGCCGGCGCCTGGGAGCCCGTCGACGCCGCGATAGGCCTCAATCACTACGCCGAGGCCGCGGCCGACGGCGCCGCGATGCTGGCGTGCTTTGGGGTGGGGCTGATCGGGCTGGTGTACTACGACCGCTGGATGAAGCACCGGGCGGCGCGCCTGCGGCCGGAGGGGCCGGGAGCGGCGACGGTGCACCCGGCCCTGATCCCGGCCGGCGCGGACGCCGCCCGTGCCCGGGCGGAAGGGCTGTCGCTGCTCATCGCGGTCGGCATCGGCATACACAACCTCGCCGAGGGGATGGCGATCGGGGCCTCCGCGGCCGCGGGCCAGCTCAGCCTGGCGCTGCTGCTGATAATCGGGTTCGGCGCGCACAACGCGACGGAGGGATTCGGCATCGTGGCGCCGCTGGCGGCGGCCGGAGAGCGGGCGTCCTGGGGGCGGCTCGCGCTGCTCGGGATCATCGGCGGCGGCCCCACGTTCGTGGGCACCCTCATCGGCATACAGGTGACCGCGCCCGTGCTGACCATCGCCTTCCTCGGCCTGGCCGCGGGCTCCATCTTGTACGTCGTGATCGAGCTCCTCGCCGTCGCGCGTGCCAGCAGACTGAAAGAACTGGTCGCGTGGGGGATTCTGCTTGGCCTGACGCTCGGTTTCGTGACCGACGCGATCGTCTCCGCCGCCGGCGCCTGAGGCTCCCGGCCTGACGCCTGAGGCTCCGGCCGGACGGGCTGCGGTATCTGCCCTATAGAGTCCAGGGGTGATCCCGGGGCAGGAAGGGGGCCTCCCGCCACTCACGAGGCGGTTGCTAGGCTGGGAGATCGTTGTCGTCTTCGCGGTGTCGCTCGGCCGCAGCGGGCTGTTGGCAGCCATCAGCTTCATCGGGTCGATCACCGCCCGTAAGGCCCTCGGCCAACAGCAAGCGCTCCTGATCGGGTCGATGGCACCCGGCCGGCCGTTGCTGGACCTCTCGCTGCAGCTGGCCAACATCCTGCTCTCGCTCGCCCCGGTGGCGCTGGTGTTCTACCTGCTGGCCAGGTCGGGCGAGTCGCCGTCGGCGATAGGCCTGGACGCGACTCGGCCGGCCAGCGACCTAGCACGCGGCGCGGTGCTTGCGGCGGTCATCGGCGGGCTTGGCCTGGGCCTCTACCTGGCGGCATTCCACCTCGGCGTCAACCTCAACGTGGTCCCGGAGAACCTGCCCGCGGTGTGGTGGCGGATCCCGGTGCTCATACTCGACGGGCTGCAGAACGGGATCCTCGAGGAGATCGTCGTGCTCGCCTACCTCCTGCGGCGGCTCGATCAGCTCGACTGGTCACCGGCCGCCGCCATCGCGCTCAGCGCGGTGCTCCGCGGCTCGTACCACCTCTACCAGGGGCTCGGCGGGTTCCTCGGGAACGCGGCCATGGGCGTAGTGTTCGGCATCCTGTACCGCCGGTGGGGCCGGGTGACTCCGTTCATCATCGCGCACGCCCTGATCGACGCGGTCGCCTTCGTCGGCTACGCCGCCCTGCACGGCCACGTTTCCTGGTTGCCCTGACCCGGCAGGGCAACGGGTCCCGGGTCCTGGCGGCCGCTATCCGGTAAGGGTGCCCAGCGTGGCGGTGACCGTGCTCTGGGTGCCGTTCCGCGACAGCCGGACCCGGACCTGGTCCCCCGGCTTGAGGCCGGCCAGGACCGATTGGAGTTCCGTCACGGAGTTCGTCGGCTGCCCGTTGACGGCGTGGATGACGTCGCCCGCCCGGATGCCTGCCTGAGCGGCCGGGCCGCCCTTCATGACCGACACCACCCCCACCCCGGCGGGCTGCCCGCCGGCGTTCGCCACGGTCTCTACAGTGACGCCGAGCGCGGCCCGGCCGGAGTTGGTCACCTTGCCGGTCGCGATGAGCTGCGGGGCGATGCGGGTGACCGTATCGCTGGGAATGGCGAAGCCGATTCCCACCGCTGCACCGCCCATCTGCGGGTCGCTGGCCGCGAGGGTGGGTATGCCGATGACCTGCCCGGACAAGCTGACGAGGGCGCCACCGCTGTTTCCCGGGTTGATCGCCGCGCTGGTCTGGATGGTGCTGATGAGCACGGCCGAGCTGCCCTCGCCCTCGGACACGGTCCGCCCGGTCGCCGACACGATCCCGTCGGTCACCGTGCCGGTCAGCCCGAGCGGGTTACCCATGGCGAGCACGATCTCCCCGACCCGTACCTCGCTCGACCTGCCGAACGTGGCCGGCCGCATCGCTGTGGGGGGGTTCTGCACCCGGATCACGGCGAGGTCGTCCGGGGCGAACACGCCAAGGACTTTGGCGGCCAGCGTCCTGCTGGTACTCGACAGCCTGACGTGCACGTTCTTGGCAGTACCCACCACGTGTGCGTTCGTGACGATGTCGCCCTGCCTGTCGAACACAACCCCCGAGCCGAGTCCCTGCGACGTCGTGATCTGCACGACCGAGGGGAGCACGCTCGCCACCACCCGCTCGTACTGCTGCTGCAGGTTCGCGGGCCCGCCAGCGGCCGGGACGCTCGGAGCCGGGCTGGTGCTGGCGCCGGCGCCGGTGCTGGCACTGACGCTGGGGCTGCTGCTGCTGGCACCGCTGGTGCCGTCGCCCCCGCCGCTGCAGGCCACGACGCCCCCGGCGATCGCCAGCAGCGCCAGCGCGGGACCGGCCCGGCGCGGCCATCCATTCGGCGGGCGCCAGGCCGCCAGTCGGCGCCAACCCGTCAGCCGACTCCATCCCATCGGGCCTCACCTCCGGCTGGTCCCCCGGGCCTGCCCACTATTCTTCCCCCATGCCAGATCCGCCGGGTGTGAGCGAGACGATCCCCGGCACCGCAATCGATGCCCGCGGGGCCACCATCGCGGCGCTCCGGGAGGCGCTGGCGGCCGGCACCCTGACTGCACGTGGGCTCACCGGGTTCTATCTGGGCAGGATCGAGCGCCTGGACCCGCTGCTGCACTCGGTCATCACCGTCAGCGGCGAGGCGCTCGCCGAGGCGCAGGCCATCGATGACGCGCGGGCCGGCGGGACTGCGGCGCGCCCGCTCGAGGGCATCCCGGTCCTGATCAAGGACAACATCGCGGTCGGGGGGATGCCCGCCACCGCGGGGTCGCCCGCCCTCGCGGGGGCCGATCAGGGTGACGCCTGGCTGGTCACCAGGCTGCGCGAGGCGGGCGCGGTGATCCTCGGCAAGGCGAACCTGTCGGAATGGGCGAACTTCAGGTCCTCCCACGCCACCAGCGGCTGGAGCACGCTCGGCGGGCAGGCGGCCAACCCGCACGCGCTCGACCGGAACCCGTCGGGCTCCAGTTCCGGTTCGGCGGTGGCGGTCGCGGCCGGCCTGACCGCTGTCGCGGTAGGGACCGAGACCGACGGCAGCATCGTGTGCCCGGCCAGCGCCTGCGGGATCGTCGGTATCAAGCCCACGCTCGGCCTTGTCAGCAGGGGCGGGATCGTTCCGGTATCGGCGGCCCAGGACACAGCGGGCCCGATGACATGGAGCGTCGCCGATGCCGCGGCGTTGCTGTCCGCGATGGCGGGGGCCGACCCGGGTGATCCGGCCACCGTGACCGCAGCCGGCCAGCCCGGCGACTACACCGCGTACCTCGACCCGGGCGCCCTGGCCGGTGCCCGGATCGGCGTGTGGCGCGAGGGCGCCTCGGCGGCGAGCGCCGCCACCATCGCCGTTCTGGAGGCGGCCCTGGCCCGGCTGGCCTGGCTCGGCGCCGACGTCGTCGACCCGGTGGACCTGCCCGGTGCTGACCAGATCTCCGAGCCCGAGCTCACCGCCCTGCTGACCGAGTTCAAGCACGACCTCAACGCCTACCTTGCGGCGCTCCCGGGCGAGCACCCGGCCACCCTGGCGGAGCTCATCGACTACAACACCGAGCACGACGCCAGGGTGCTGGCCCGCTTCGGCCAGGAGCTGTTCGAGCGAGCGGAAGCGACCAGCGGTGACCTGGCCGACGCCGGGTACCTGGCCGCGCGGGGGGAGGCGGACAGCCGCGCCCGGGAGGCCCTGGACGGCCCGCTCGCCGCCCACCGGCTGGACGCCATCGTCACGCTGACCGCGAACCCGGCCTGGCTGACCGACTACCATCTCGGCGACCACGACGTCTTTCACACCTCGGGCCCGGCGGCGGTCGCTGGCTACCCGGCCATCACGGTTCCCGCCGGGGCGGTCTTCGGGCTTCCCGTGGGGCTGTCCTTCATCGGCCCGCGGTGGAGCGAGCCGAGGCTGATCGCGCTGGCTTATGCCTTCGAGCAGGCGG
>DAITAE010000405.1:0-4667 GCA_036824445.1 Streptosporangiaceae bacterium
GCGCGCGGGTGGTGCATGCGGGTCGGCACATGCGCTGGCACCCCGGAGGGCTCCAGCGCCCCGGCGGCGAAAGTGAACGTGCGGCGGCGCACCGCCCGCAGCCCGCCCACGTGGTCGAGGTGCAAGTGGGAGATCACCACGGCGTCCAGGTCACCCAAAGGCACGCCCAGTATCTGCGCGTTGTGTGCTAGCGCCGATTGCGGCTTGCCGCCGGACAGCCCGGAGTCGAACAGCACCCGCATGCCGCCCGCACGGATGAGGTAGGACACCCCGGGTTCGCCGGCCAGGCTGCTGCCGTCGGGGGTGAGCCGTTCCACCAGCGGCAAGATCGACACCTCGTCGACCTTGCCGAGGTCACTCAGCCGCGCTTCCACCTGGACCGGCCACGACCGATCGGCGCGCGCCAGCCCGGCGGCATACCGCCCGGCCAAGGCGACCAGCCCGCCACGCCACCCGCACCCGGTTCCACGGCATCGCGGCCCCCCAGCATGACCGGCGTCAGGGCCCGTGCGTATCACTGCGTCACCATCGCTGATGCCGGAGTGTAGCCACCGGGTCCGGTGGCGGCGGGGCCCAGGAGCTGAGCACCGCATCTCCACGCGATCTCCATCCGAATCTCCACGCGATCTCCATCTGGACCGTATATCGCCCACACCCGACCACCGTCGACTGAATTCCAGAAACTGAATTCCAGAACTGAATACCAAGCGAAACCGACGGGGGCACCCCATGACCACAGACACCAACCCAACCCGCGACCGCGTCGGCACGGCCGCCAGGCCCATGCCCGGGCACACCATGAGAGACCCCCGCCGCTTCAACGTTAAGAGCTGGCTGTGGTGGACCATCGCCTTCGTCAGCTTCCCCATCGCCGGGATCGCGGCCCAGGCCGCCGTCGGCCGGATCAACGATGCCGTCGCAGCGCTGGCCGGGGGCCTGATCGCGGGCGCGGTCATCGGCACCGGCCAGTGGCTGGCCGCCCGCCGCCTGCTCGGCGACCCGCTGGCCTGGATCGCGGCAACGGCGGCTGCCATGGGCGTCGGCCTGCTCGCCGGTGCCTGGGTGGTCGGCTACGGCACCAGCATCGGCGAACTCGCCCTGATGGGCGCCATCACCGGCCTCCCAGTCGGCGCCGCCCAGGCGTTCCTGCTCCGCGACCGGCTGGCCCGCTCCTGGGTGTGGGCGGCGGCCATGCCGCTGCTGTGGGCGCTGGGCTGGACTGTCACCGCCGCCGCCGGGGTTGGCGTCGACCGCCAGTACGCGGTCTTCGGTGCCTTCGGCGCGATCACCTTCATGGCCCTGTCGGGGGTCTTGCTGGACCGGCTGCGCGCCGCCACCCCAGCCCCACCATCCTCCCAGCACGGCCCGCCCACCGCGGCCGCCTAGCTGTGATGAGCTGCGCCGGGTGACCGGCTGGCTGCTGGTGGCCAGTGCCGCTGGACCAGGCCCTGGCCGGCACCCTGGCCACCTACCGCACCAACCCGGCATCGTAAGCCCGCCGGATTCCGGAGGGCGCTGTGGAGGATCAGCCGGCTCGTCCCTGGGGCGGTCCACCTCCCGATCGAGGAGAGCACCACCATGGATACACCGAATGCAACGACGCCCGCCCCTGTGACCGCCGTTATGGCCGGCCACGGGCACAGGCCCGTCACGGGCCGGGAGACCACGATGAAGGCCATCGTCCAAGACCGATACGGCTCCGCCGATGTCCTGGAGCTCGCCGACATCGACCAGCCGGTGCCCACCG
Source organism: Streptosporangiaceae bacterium (assembly GCA_036824445.1). Lineage (GTDB taxonomy): Bacteria > Actinomycetota > Actinomycetes > Streptosporangiales > Streptosporangiaceae > UBA9676. The sequence goes on from DAITAE010000405.1 coordinate 1,748, forward strand.
GCAACGAGGTACTGATGCAGGTCCAGGCGGCTGGTCTGCATCGGGGCGACTGGCATGTCATGACCGGCCTGCCCTATCTGATCCGCATCGTTGTCCCAGCCCTCGGGCTGCGGAAACCCAAGACCCCCGTTCTGGGCATGGACGTCGCCGGGCGGGTGGAGGCGGTCGGCAGCAAGGTGACCCGGTTCCAGCCGGGTGATGAGGTGTTCGGCTGGTGCGACGGCTCGTTCGCCGAGTACGCCAGCGCGCCAGAGGACCAGCTCGCGGCCAAGCCAGCCAACCTCAGCTTCGAGCAGGCCGCGGCCGTCCCCATCTCTGGGTTCGCCGCCCTCCAGGCGCTTCGGGACGTGGGTGAGATCCAGGCGGGGCAGAAGGTCTTGGTCATCGGTGCGGCCGGCGCGGTGGGGTCGTTCGGGGTGCAGCTGGCCAAGGCGTTCGGGGCGCAGGTGACCGGGGTGGCCAGCACCACCCAGGTCGACCTGGTCCGCTCGGCCGGCGCCGACGAGGTGATCGACTACACCCGTGCCGACGTCACCGACGGGTCGCGCCACTGGGACCTCATCATCGACACCGCGGGCCGCCGGACCCTGTCGCAGCTGCGGCGTGCCCTCACGCCCAACGGGACGCTGGTGATTGTCGGCGGTGAGGGGGGCGGGCGGTGGATGGGAGGGTTCCTCCGCAACCTGCGGGCGCCGGTGCTGTCACGGTTCGTGGGCCAGCGTCTGCGGATGCTGGCCTCCAAGGAGAACCAGGAAGATCTGCAAACCTTGGCAGAGTTGCTCACGGCCGGCAAGCTCACCCCACGCATCGGCCGGACCTACCCGCTGGGTCAGGTCCCCGAGGCCATGCGGGCGCTCGAAGCAGGCAACACTCGCGGCAAGATCGTCATCACCGTCTAAGGCGCCGACCACCGCGCAGACCACTGAGCACGACCATGGACGGGGCGCTGTTGCGTAGGCCGATCGCCGATGGCTGGGAGATTGAGCCGGTGACTACACGTGGCGCTGTCTCGGCATTTGCTGGTTTCCGGTTCCCCCGGGAGGTGATCGCAGTTGCGGTCCGCTGGTACCTACGCTATGGCTGCTGATGCTGTCTTGTGCGCCTGATCTGGAGGTCTACCATGACCGAGCCGGTCTCTCACCCGATCTTTTTCGTCGTCGACGAGGACCCGTCCGCTGTCGAGGCGCTGGGCAGTGACCTGGAGCGGCGTTTCAGCGCCGACTACCGGGTGATGGGCGAGACCTCCGTGGCGGCGGCGCTGGAGCGGCTGGGCGCGTTGCGCGAGGCGGGCGAGCAGGTCGCGCTGATCTTCTGCTATGAGTCCATGCGCGCGATGCCGGGCTCGGAGCTGCTGGCCCGCAGCCGGTCCATCCATCCGAACGCCAAACGGATCCTGCTGACCGACCAGCCTGACCAGCACATGCTGGAGGTTATTGCCTATGGCATGGCGCTGGGTCATGTCGAGCACTACCTGACCAAGCCCTGGCGGCCCCGCCAGCATTTGCTCTACCCGGTGGTCGGCGAGGCGCTGGTCGCCTGGACCCGGTTCAATTGGCCGGGGGTTGCGCTGGTGCGGATCGTCGGCGACCGCTGGGATCTGGTCTCCTTTGAACTGCGGGACGCGCTGGAGCGCAACAACGTCCCGTACGCCTTTTATGATCGTGATTCCCCCGAGGGCGCCGAGCTGCTGCAGCAGCTAGACGAGGTTCCGGACAACCCGGTGGTCTTCCTGGCCGACGGGCGGATGCTGACCGGCTACAGCCGGGCCGAGATCGCCGAGGCCATCGGCGCCCAGGTCCGGCCGAGACTCGGCGCCTATGACCTGATCGTGGTCGGCGCCGGGCCAGCCGGGCTGAGCGCGGCGGTGTACGGCGCGTCCGAAGGGCTGTCGACCCTGGTGCTGGAGAGCACGGCGATGGGCGGCCAGGCTGGCACGAGCTCGCGGATCCGCAACTTCCTCGGCTTCCCGGCGGGCATCAGCGGCGGCGAACTGGCCGAACGGGCCTACCAGCAGGCCTGGATGCTCGGCGCGGAGTTCGTGTTCATCCACGGCGCCACCGGGCTGTCCACCCGCGGGGACGGGCTGGTGGTCACGCTCGCCGAGGGCGGCCAGGTGAGCGCCCAGGCGGTGGTGCTGGCCACCGGCGTCACCTACCGGCAACTGGACGCGGCGGGCATCGCCGGCCTGGTCGGCGCCGGGGTGTTCTACGGCTCGGCCCTGTCGGAGGCACCCGCGGTCAAGGACCAGGATGTGTTCATCGTCGGCGCCGGGAACTCCGCCGGGCAGGCGGCCATCTACCTCGCCAGGTCGGCGCACAGCGTCACCTTGCTGGTCCGCGGGGACAGCCTGGCCAAGAGCATGTCCGACTACCTGGTCAAGGAGATCGACGCCACCCCGCAGGTACGGGTGCGGCAGCAGACTGAAGTAGCTGCCGCCCACGGCGACCACAGGCTCACCGAACTGGTCCTGCGCGACCGGGCCACCGGCCGCGACGAGACGGTGCCAGCCGCCGCGCTGTTCGTCATGATCGGCGCCACCCCACACACCGACTGGCTACCCGGCGATGTCAGGCGCGACCAGCACGGATTCATCCTGACCGGCCGCGACCTGCCCGGTAATGACCGGGCTGACACGGGCCAGCCGGTACCGCTGCCGCTGGAAACCAGCGTGCCAGGAGTGTTCGCCGCCGGCGACGTACGCGCCGGGTCGGTCAAACGGGTCGCCTCCGCCGTCGGGGAAGGATCGGTGGCCATACCGCAGGTTCACCAGCACCTGCGGCGCCAGGCCACCAGGGCAGCCAGCTAAGTTAGATCTCCGGCACCCAGCGCCATGACGGCCACACCCATGACCGGCGTTGCCGTGACCGTCGTGATCCTGGCCGCCGGGTGCGGCGGATCGGGCACGGCGGGGCACCAGGGA
>DAITAE010000021.1:0-6021 GCA_036824445.1 Streptosporangiaceae bacterium
GGGGTCGAGCCCGCGTGACCGGGATACTCCCACCACCACGGCACGTCGGGCAGCCCCCACACGAGCAGGCCCGCCGCGATCAGGAGATCCAGCCGGCGGGGGGTGGCCAGGTCCATCCACGGACGGCGCATGACCCGACTGTAGGTCCGCATCACCGCAGCGTCATCCGCCGATGTCCTGGCCGCGGAACAGCGCGGCCGCCGCCGCCAGGCACACGGCGAGCAGACCGGCCACCCCCACCAGGCCCGCCACGTGGCCGGGAGCGCCGCCGGCGCTGATGAAGCGGGACCAGAAGTTGGTCGGCAGCGACGTGACCGACGCCTGGCCGGCCGGGAAACCCATCCACGCCTGCACCCAGGTGGCCGGGGTCCACCGGCCGAGGGCCGGCAGCGACGTGGCAATCAGCATCGCGATGACCGCTCCCGCCGTGGCGGCGGTGGTCCCGATCGTGCCCCGGGTCGCCACGGCGGCGAGCAGGCCGATGCCGGCGAACGCCGCCAGCACCAGCAGGGCGCGCGCCGCCTGCGAGCCGGCCAGGCTGAGCGCATGGGCGGCGGACTCGCGGGGGGCCGGCAGATGGTCGACGCGGACGAGAACCGGCCCGGCGGCCGCCAGCGCCACCCAGCACACGGCGATCAGGCCGATCCCGGCCAGCCACAGGCTGACCAGCTTCGCCGCGAGCACCCGCCACCGCCGGCCCTGCTGGGCGAGCAGGTTCTTCATGGTCCGGCCCGACCACTCACCACCGATGTGGGCGCCGGCCAGCAGCGCCAGCGCCAGCGCCCCGGGCAGCGACGCCATCAGTCCCGCCGCCTCAGCGCCGGCTGCCAGCGGGTTCAGCTGCGCGGCGACCTGCGCTGGCTCCGCGCTGGCCTGGTTCACCCTGGCCCGTTGCAGAGCCTCGGCGCGCGCGCAGCGCGGCCCGGCCGGGATCCCGAGCTCGGCACACGAGGGGATGTGCACGGCCGGTGCCCCGCCCTCCAGTGCCGCGTTGTGCGCGCCGCCGACGGCCAGCAGCACACAGAACAGCGCGGCGGCGGCCGCCACACCCCAGGTCAGTGGTCGGCCCAGCTTGATCAGCTCAGCGCGGAGCAGCCGCATCGGTGGCCTCCGGGTGCCCGGTCAGTTGCAGGTACGCGTCTTCCAGCCCGGCCCGTTCCGGAACGATCTGGCTGGCCCAGACCCCGCCCCGGCCGAGAACTTCGTTGACGCCGCGGCCGTCGGCCGCGTGCACCAACACCGTGTCGGGGCCGTCGGCCCGGGCCGGCCAGCGGCGAAGCAGCGCCAGCGCGGACGGCTGGTCGGCCGGATCGATCACCAGCCGGAGCCGCGGTCGGCCCGTTGTCAGCTGGCTGGTCGCTCCCTGCTCGACCAGCCGCCCGGCGTGGATCACCGCGACCTGGTCACACACCTGCGCGACCTCGGCGAGCAGGTGGCTGGACAGGAACACGGTGGTCCCGTCGCCGGCCAGGCGGCGCAGCAGGGTGCGGAACTCCTTGATGCCGGCCGGGTCCATGCCGTTGGCCGGCTCGTCGAGCAGCAGCAGTGCCGGCCGCCGCATCACGGCCGCCGCCAGCCCGAGCCGCTGCCGCATCCCCTGCGAATACCCCTTGACCTTGCGGTCGGCGACCCCGATCAGGCCGGCCACGTCCAGCGCGGCGGCGATCCCCGAGGCCGGCGGCCGGGGGCCGGACAGGGCCAGCAGGTCCAGGTTGCGGCGGCCCGTCAGCCACGGGTAGAACGAGGGTTCCTCGATCATGGCCCCGACGCCGGCGAGGCCACCGGGGTCGGGGATCCTCCTCCCGTTTACCCAGGCGTGCCCGGAGGTGGCGGCGACGAGCCCGAGCAGGATCCGCAGCGTAGTGGTCTTGCCGGCCCCGTTCGGCCCGAGGAAGCCGAAGACCTGGCCCGCCTCGACGGTCAGGTCCAGCCCGGCGAGCGCGGTGGTCCCGCGATACCTCTTGGTCAGCCCCCGGCACTCGATCACCGCTGCCACATCCGCCTCCCAGCGCCGGAAGTCAACGCTAGGTGCGATCGGCGGCGGCGTCGTCAGCGCGAGGACGAACCGTGCCTCGTCTTTTCGGCGAGGCGCCTGCCCGGCTCAGCGGTCGGGCGCCGCCTTTGCGATCCCGTAGCCCGCGGCGGCGCTGAAGACGATCAGCCCGAACAGCAGGAACGTGATCACATGCACGCTGGTGCACCACAGGCAGATCGCGTCCAGGGTGAACAGCTCGGTGTAGATCAGGTACAGCACGAACAGCATGCCAACGATCACCGAGCCGAACCGGGCCCAGCTGAGCGGCGGCCACGTCGCCCGCCACGCCCACGGCGAGGTGGCGGCGGCCATGAAGACGTAGAAGGCGAGCCCGAGCACCGCGACCGGGAAGACGCCGAACACCATGGACTCCGAGCTTGTCGTCACCGCCGCGCAGTTGACGAGCCCGTTGTCGGAACACGCGAGGATCGACGACGAGGTGTAGTGGGCGACGGTGAGGTAGACCGAGACACCGAGGCCGGCCAGCGACAAGGCCCAGGTGGTCAGCTGGAGCCAGCCCGGCGCGGTACCCGGGCCAGGATCGGCCGGGACGGCCGGGCGCGGGGCGGGCCGGGACAGCTGGTCGGCCTGGCCGGCTTGACCGGCCCGCCGCTGTCCGTTACCCGTCCGGCGGGCGGGGGCCGTCGGCTGCGGATCGGGCCGGCCGCCCCGGGTGCCCTTGTCCTTCGATTTACCGGCTCCTGGCCGGCTGGCCGGCCTCGGCGCACGTGTCTGCTTGGGCGCAGCCATCAGAGCTGCCCCTCCAGCTTCTGGATCGCCGGGGTGCACGCGGTCGCCGGCTGGTTGTTGGTGAGCTTGCAGATGGCCGCGGTCATCGAGTTGGCGGCGCCAACCGCCCCCTGGCTGATCGGGCTTGCCGGGTCGGACAGCGCCGCCGCGACCTCGCTCCAGGTCTTGCCCTGCAGCACCTCTGGGCTGTAACTCGCCCCGCTGATCAGGAACTTGTTGCCGAAGTCGATGAACGGGATCGCGCCGGTGCTCCCCTGGGAGACATAAGGCGGCGCGTCGTACTTGCTCAGCAGCGCCTGCTGGGCGGCCGTCGTCTTCTGCAGGGGGGTGTTCCTGTCCTCGGTGGTGGTCTCGACCGGCGTGAACACCAGGTACTTGCTCGTATAGCCCGTCTTGTAGAAGGTCAGCGTCGGGGTGCTCGGGAAGGCATCGTCGCTGCTGGAATGAATACCGCGCAGGCCGGTGAACGTGCCGAACTTGCTCAGTGCCACGGCCATCGCCCACCGCTCGGCGGCGCAGTACGGGCAGTATTCGGCCCCGATGTACAGCACCTCGGGCTTGCCGTCATTGGTGAGCGGTGTGCCGTTGAGCCGGATGATGGACTTGGGATTCGTGCTGCCCTTGCCGACCGCCTGCAGGGTGCTGGCCGGCACGTTGGTGATGTCATTGACCACGCTGGAGGGGAGGGGCGTGCCGGTGGCGCTGGTCGGCTTCGAGGGGGCCGATGACGAGCCCAGCGACTTCACGACGACAAAGGCCACCACGATGGCCACCACCGCGAGGATGCTGCCACCGGTGATGAACAGGCGCCTGCGCCTCTCGGCCCGCTGCGCGGCCGCCCGCTGGGCGGCGATCTTCTCCCGCGCGTTCTGCTGCCTGATCCTCGTCGCCTTGCCCATCGCCTGTCCTCAAAGATGATCTTCTGCGGTCATCCACTGCTGTCCATCGTAGGACGCTGCCGGGGTGCCCACCGCCATCGCGCCTGGCGGTTACGGTCTTCCCGCGGGCCTCATGATCGCCGCGATCGGCGCCGACGACACCTCTGCGGGGAGCTTAGTGGCTGTAGACCGGGGTCATGACCGCGCGGGCGAGGGTATGGAAGCCCACGTTGAAGCCGGCCACCGCGGGGGTGACGTCGGAGTCCAGGCCGAGCGAGTCCACGTCGAGCGCATGCACCGCGAACACGTAACGGTGCGGCAGGTCGCCGGCCGGCGGGGCGGCGCCGCCGAAGTCCTTGGAGCCAAAGTCGTTACGCACGCAGAAAGCGCCCGGCGGCAGCCCGGACTTGTCCCCGCTCACCGCGCCGGTGGGCAGCTCGGTCACGGAGGGGGGCACATCGAGCACAATCATGTGCCACCACCCCGAGCCGGTCGGCGCGTCGGGGTCATAACAGGTCACCGCGAAGCCCTTGGTCTCGGCGGGAAAGCCGCGCCAGCGAAGTTGCGGCGAGACGTTCTGGCCGGTCATCCCGAATCCGTTGTAGACCTGCGCGTCGGACATCTGCTGCCCGTCAGCGACATCGCTGCTCTCCAGCGTGAATGACGGCACCGCGGGCAGGTAGTCGTAGGGCAGTGGGGCACGTTCGGTCATGGCGATCTCCGTAGGTCGTGGGGCAGCCAACCCATCCCCCCTACGCTATCCAGCGGCGCCGTGGCGGCGGCCGGCAAACCCGTCAAGACATTCCGGCAGAACGGCCGGATCGCGGCCGCACAATGGCCGGCGGATGCAGCGGCGGAGATGGAACATGCCGCCGCCCGCGGCGGCATGTTCCGGCGCCGGATGCGGTTGTCACTAAGGGACCGGGAAGCGGGGGCGAAGGAACCGAATCGAAGGGGAATCTCATGAGATGGCGGCGTGGGCGCCGCCGGGTCGCGGCGCAGGACGCGCCCAGGGTCATCGTCGTTGGCGCGGGCTTCGCGGGCCTCGCGGCGGTCGCCGAGCTGGTTCGCGCGGGCATGCGCGTCATGCTGATCGACCGCAACGTCTACAGCACCTTCCAGCCACTGCTGTATCAGGTCGCGACCGGCGGGCTGAATCCCGGCGACATCGCCTATCCCGCCCGGGCCTTCACCCGCAGGCATGGTGCCCGGTTCCGGCCCGGAGAGCTGACCAGGGTGGACGCGGCGGCGCGGCGTATCACGCTGGCCGACGGCGGGCAATACGAGTACGACTACCTCATCCTGGCGACGGGCGTCTCGGCCGCGTATTACGGCGTGACCGGTGCCGCCGAGCACACCGTCGGCCTGTACACCCGCCGGGACGCGGTGACGCTGCGGAACCACATCATGTCCCGGCTGGAGCGTCTGGACATCACCGGCCCCGGCAAGGACGTGAACTTCACCGTTGTCGGCGGCGGGGCGACCGGCGTGGAACTGGCCGGAGCCATGGCCGAGCTGCGTGCGACCGCACTCGACGCCGCGTTCCCCGAGGTCGACCTGTCGGATGTACACATCAGGCTGGTCGAACAGGCGCCGGTCCTGCTCGCGCCGTTCCATCCGGCGCTGCAGGAGTACGCCCGCCGGGAGCTGGCTGGCCGCGGGGTGGAGATCCGCCTGTCCACCGCGATCCGCGAGGTCACCCCGGACCGCGTGCTGCTGGCCGACGGCGAGGACCTGCCCAGTGACGTCACCATCTGGGCGGCCGGGGTCGCCGCTCCGGCCCTCGTCGGCCAGTGGGGCCTGCCCCAGGGGCGGGGCGGCCGCATCCTGACCGGCCCCGACCTCCTGGTCCACGGCCAGGACCGGATGTTCGCGGTGGGGGATATCGCCCTCGTCGACGGGCTCCCGCTGCCCCAGCTCGCACAGCCCGCCATCCAGTCCGGGCGGCACGCCGCCCGGCAGGTGGCGCGGCTGGTGACGGGACTCCCTGCCGTCCCGCTCGCCTACCACGACAAGGGCATCATGGCGACGGTCGGGCGCCGCAGCGCGGTCGTCCAGCTGCCGCACGGCGTGCGGGTACGCGGGACGCTGGCCTGGCTGGCCTGGCTCGGCCTGCACCTGGTCACGCTCCTCGGTGGCCGCAACCGGCTGTCGGCGCTGCTCAACCTGTCGTGGCGCTATCTGAGCTGGGCCCGTGGCGGGGGCGTCATCGTCGGCGATGACCCGCCGCCCCGGCCGCCCCGCCTGACGGGCCCGGCGGACCTGGCGCGCCTGGCCCGGGATGATGCCGGCGAGTGAGTCGGCACACGACGCGGCGGCGGCCCGGAACCGGCCCACGGACCGGAACCAGCCACCGCC
>DAITAE010000021.1:6121-18305 GCA_036824445.1 Streptosporangiaceae bacterium
CAGCCACCGCCCCACGGCCCGCATTGGTGGCTGCTTACTATGAACCGTGCCCACAGAGAACACCGGCGCCCCGCCGGAACAGATCGACGCCGGCATGCTCGTCCTGCGCCGACTGCGCGCGACCGACGTCGGTGAGATCGCGGCCGCCGTCAGTTCCAGCATGGAGCACCTGCGCCCCTGGATGCCGTGGGCGACGCCGGAGGCGGCCGATCCGCGGACCCAGCGGGCGCGGGTGGCCGAAGCCGACGAGATGTGGGAGGCGGGCACCGATTACATCTACTCGGTGTTCACCGCCGACGAAGGAGTGCTGGCCGGGGCCATCGGGCTGCACCGGCGGGTGGGCGACGGGGGCATCGAGATCGGCTACTGGATCGCCGAGCGGCAGACCCGCCGTGGCTTCGCGACGGCCGCGGCCGAGGCCTTGACCTCGGTTGCCCTCGCGCTCCCTGGGGTGAGGCGGGTCGAGATCCATTGCGACGAGGCCAACACCGCCAGCGCCGCCATCCCCCGCAAGCTCGGCTACCGGCTGGACCGGGTGATCGCACACGAGCCGGAGGCACCGGGGGAAAGCGGGCGCCGCATGATCTGGGTGCGGGAAGCGTCCGGGTGAGCGCGGCTGGACGCGACTGGCATGCCTGGCACGACGCCTACGACGATCCCGGCTCGTCGCTGGCGCGGCGGCTGGCGGTGGTGCGGGCGCGGATCGCCGACACGCTGGACGCCGCGCCACCCGGCCCGTTGCGCGCCGTCAGCATGTGCGCGGGCCAGGGCCGCGACCTGATCCCGGTGCTCGCGAGCCACCCGCGCGGGCCGGACGTCACCGCCCGGCTGGTGGAGCTCGACCCGGCGCTGGCCGCCACGGCCCGCCGGTCGGCCGCCGACGCCGGGCTGCCCGGTGTCGAGGTGGTGACCGGGGATGCCTCGCTGACCGACGCCTACGCCGGCCAGGTCCCCGCCGACCTTGTGCTGGCGTGCGGGGTGTTCGGCAACATCAGTGAGTCCGACATACGGCGCACGGTCGGCTGCTGTGCCCAGCTGTGCGCGACGGGTGGGATCACCCTGTGGACGCGCAAGCGGACACCGCCGGATCTGGTGCCGCAGATCTGCGACTGGTTCGGCCAGGAGGGCTTCGAGCTGAACTGGCTGTCCGATCCGGCGGCGGGGTTCGGCGTCGGCGTTCACCGGTTCACGGCGCGGCCACGGCCGCTCGCGGCCGGCCTGCGCATGTTCAGCTTTGCCGAAGAAACGCGGTAACCCCGTCAGCAGGCGAGGGCCGGGTAGCGGATCATGCCGAGGCGGCATATCCGGCTGGTCTTGAGAATGAGCTCCCGCGCGGCGGGGGGCTTCGCCGACGCGTGGGCCGGCCGCTGCGCGCCGGAGAGCCCGGCGGCGATCATGATCCCGCACACCATGGCGCTCAGCGCGGCCGGCAGCAGCAGCAGCGCCCGGACCCGCGAGGCGGGCCTGCGGGCGATCCGCCGGATCAGGCTCCGGAACGCAGCCAGCGCGTCGGCCACAGGCCGGGTCGGCACTGCCTCGAACCAGGGCATCGCCTCGCCCGTGGCCAGCCGGGTGAAGATCCCGAACAGGGACCGCAAACGGGGATCGGAACCGGTGAGCCCGCCCTCGATCTCTCTCAGTTTCCGCTGCTGGCGGGCGGGCAGGCTCATCGTGACCTCACAACTTACGCGTCGTCGTCCGTTTCTGTGCGGCTAGGTTACCGCCCGTGAACGGCGCGTATGTGCCCGGTTGCCGCATTGCGCGTCTCGCGCCCGCCGCCAGCGTGCCGCGCGCGTCAGCCGCGGCCGGGGGGCGCGGGCCCACCGGCCGCCGGCGCCGGCCCGCTGACCAGCATCCACGGCAGCGGATCCGCGACCGTCATCATGCTGGCCGCGGGTGGCCGCAGCACCGTGCCGGCAGGATACGTGCGGTGCTGGAGGCGATCACCCGGCCGTTGCCGCTGACCAGCACGGCCGGCCGGCCGGGCCGGCCGAGCAGGGACAGCTTGAGCAGCAGCATCCGTTCCACCTCGCCGGCCAGGATGTCCGCGCCGGCCACGCCCACGAACCGGCCCTCGTCCGTCACCGGGACCGACACCGTGAACGTGTACTCGTGGGTGCAGATGTAGTCCACGTACGGCCCGGCTATGCATGGCTGCCCGGTCCGGGCGGGCTCGCGGTACCACTCGGTGGTGGTGTAGTCGTAGAACTCGGCCGACGCCGGGTCGAGGTCGACCTCCAGGTGGCCCGGCCCGGTCCCGCGGTCCGCCCACCACCAGTCGATGCACCGCGGTGCGTCCGTCAGCGCGTCCGGCGCCAGCACCACCCCCGCGCCCGCCGCGAACCCGCGGTGGCACGCCAGCACCTGCGCCACCAGTGGGCCGAGTGCGGCTAGGTCGGCATGGCGCAGCGGATTCCGGCCGGCCCTCGCCGCCGCCAGGGCGGTCATCGCCGCCCCCAGCTCCGTCACGGAACCCACCACCCGCCCGATCACTGCGGTGATGTCGGCGAGCAGATCCTGGCCCTCCTGGATGCCGGTCGGCCCGGCGGTTGCCCGCACAGTCACCGCCGGTGCAGGCTGAGCCGCAGTTCCAGCAGTCGGCCCGTTTCCGCCGCCACGTGCCGCTCTGCGAGTTCCCGCGCCCGCTCGGGCGCGCGGGCCTCGATGGCGTCGATCAGGAGGTCGTGGTCCCGGGCCGCCGGTGTCGCGTCCCGGCCCTCCATCGGCAGCCAGACCAGGTCACCGATCTCGGACCACAGGTCCATCTCCGCGCGGGTGAGCCTCGGGGACTGGGCGGTGGCAGCGATCTCGATGTGCAGCCGCGCGTCGGCGCGGCGGCGGTCGGTCAGGGCGGTCGCCCCGCGGAGCCGTTCGGCATGCTCTCGGAGTGTCGTGACATCGGAGGCGAGCGCACGCTCTGCGGCCAGCCGGGCGGCGGTGCCGGCGATGGCAACCCGGTGGTCGCCGATATCGCGCAGTTCATGCAGGGACAGCAGCCGGAGCGGGCGCTCCAGGCGGTCGGCGGCGTCGGGCGCCCGGACGAACGACCCGCCAGCGCGCCCGCGGCGGGTCTCGACCAGGCCCATCGTTCTGAGTGTGGCGAGCGCCTCGCGAAGGGTCACCGTCGAGACGCCGAGCTGCCCGGCCAGCTGGCTCTCGGCCGGGAGGCGTTCCCCGTCGAGCAGCAGGCCCAGCCGGATCGCGTTGGCCAGCCGCCGGGTCACAGTATCGGCACGGCTGCCGGTGTCGAGCGGCGTGAACAAGGTGCGTGCGCGTATGGTCGTAAGCGCAGGTGGTGCCACGAATGCCCCCTCCCGCGGACCCGGGTGCGCGCGCCGTTGCATGTACTTGACACAAACATCTGGTCCTGTAGGTTATCGGAATCGTCGATCCCCGGGCCGCGCTTCGCGCACGGGGTCGTTCCTGCATGACGAAGGGCACGGGTGGGCGAGACGGCGATGGGCAGGCAGGAAGCAGCGCCGGCCAGCCAGGGCGCTGTGCCAGCCGGCACGGGGGCAGCGAGCACGGGGACGGCCGGCGCGGGGACAGCGGGCGGGAGGCCGGCCGGCGGCGTGCCCGCGGTCCGGCTGACGGGCGTACGCCGCATGTACGGGCAGCTCGCCGCCGTCGCCGGGGTCGACCTGGAGGTCGCCGAGGGCGAGTTCTTCACCATGCTCGGCCCGTCCGGCTCGGGCAAGACCACGCTGCTGCGGCTGATCGCCGGGTTCGAGCGCCCCGACGCGGGCACGGTCGAACTGGCCGGGGTGGACGTGACGCGCGAACCGCCGTATGCCCGCAACGTGAACACCGTCTTCCAGGACTACGCGCTCTTCCCGCACATGAACGTGCTCGAGAACGTCGAGTACGGGCTGCGGGTCGCCCGGGTGGCCAAGGCGGAGCGGCGGCGGCGGGCGGAAGCCGCGCTCGACATGGTCCGCCTGGCCGGGCTCGGCGCCCGCAAGCCTGTTCAGCTCTCCGGCGGCCAGCGGCAGCGCGTCGCGCTCGCCCGCGCCATCGTCAACGAGCCGGAGGTGCTCCTGCTCGACGAGCCGCTCGGCGCGCTGGATGCGAAGCTGCGCCAGGAGATGCAGTTCGAGCTCAAGCGCATCCAGCGCGAGGTCGGGATCAGCTTCATCTACGTCACCCACGACCAGGAGGAGGCGCTCACGATGAGCGACCGCCTGGCCGTGTTCAACCAGGGCCGCATCGAGCAGCTGGGCACGCCGGTCGAGGTCTACGAGCAGCCCGCCAGCGATTTCGTGGCCGGCTTCATCGGCGTGTCCAACCTGCTCGAACGCGGCGGGCGCCATTTCACGATCCGCCCGGAGAAGATTCACCTGCTGGCCGACGGCGAACAGGCGCCCGACGGCAGCCATGTCGAGCGCGGCCGCATCGAAGAGGTCGTCTACCTCGGCATGCTCACCCGCTACCAGGTCGCCTTGGAGGCGGGCGGCAGGCTCACCGCGGTGCGCCAGAACCTGGAGACCGCGGCCGCCGAAGCGCTCGAAGCCAGGGGGCGGACCGTGAACGTCGCCTGGCGCGAAACCCAGACCTACGACATCCATAACGAGAACCGGGCTGGCACGCCCGCAGCCCGCAACGAGGGGATTGGCCCATGAAGGCATGGACACGAGCGGGCGCGCTGCTCGCGGCCGCGTCCGCCGCGGTGCTGGTGGCGGCCTGCGGCTCGTCCGGTGGCGGCGGCAGCACCTCCGGCGGTAACGGCGGTAACAGCGGCACCAGCGGGCTCACCGCACCGCAGGCGAACACGCCGGTACCGACCTCGGTCGGCAAGGGCGAGGGACAGCTCAACCTCATCGCCTGGGAGGGCTACACGCAGCCCCAGTGGGTGAAGCCATTCGAGCAGGCGACGGGCTGCCAGGTGAGCGCCAAGTACGCCGGCTCCTCGAGTGAGATGGTGTCGCTGATGGCCAACGGCGGCGGCGGCCAGTACGACATGGTGTCCGCGTCGGGCGACGCCGACCTGCGGCTCATCTACGGCGGCGACGTGAAGCCGGTCAACATCAACCTGATCCCGCAGTGGAAGAACTTCCACCCGTTCCTGCAGAACCCGCCGTTCAACACCATCGGCGGCAAGCACTATGGCGTCTCCTTGCAGTTCGGCCCGAACGTGCTGCTCTACTCCAAGAAGACGTTCCCGTCCGCGCCCACCTCGTGGTCCGTGCTCTACGACAAGAAGTACGCGGGCCAGGTCACGGTGCCGAACAACCCGATCCAGATCGCGGACGCGGCGCTCTACCTGTCGAAGACCCAGCCGGGCCTTGGCATCACCGACCCGTACGAGCTGACCCAGCCCCAGTTCAACGCTGCGGTCAACCTGCTCAAGCAGCAGAAGCCGCTGATCAAGAAGTACTGGGACCTGGCTTCGCAGGAGATCTCGCTGTTCGAAAGCGGTACCACCGTCGTCGGGGCGGCGTGGCCGTACCAGACCAACACCCTGGTGGCAGCGGGGGCGAAGGTCGCCGACACCATCCCCAGCCAGGGCGCGACCGGGTGGGCCGACACCTGGATGCTCGCCACCAAGGCGCCGCACCCCAACTGCGCCTACAAGTGGATGCAGTGGGCGACGACGCCCAAGGTCCAGGCGCAGCAGGCGGTCTACTTCGGTGAGACTCCGGCGAACAAGCTGGCCTGCCCGATCATGGACAAGCTCCAGAAGGGCGCGTGCGCGGCTTATCACGCGGACAAGCCGGAGGCCTACTACCAGACCATCAAGTTCTGGAAGACCCCGCTGGCGCAGTGTGGCAACGGCAAGAACGACTGCGTGCCGTTCCAGCAGTGGGTCACCGCCTGGACCCAGATCACCGGGTAGGACCCAAGCGCGGTGACGGCGACCGTGGTCCGCGAGGACCAGACAGTGAGTGGGGGGGCCCGCGTTTCGGCGGCGCTCTGGCGCCGAACGTGGCTGCGGGCCACCCTCACGCTGAGCCCGCCACTGGCCTGGTTCCTGGTGATCTACCTCGCGTCACTGGTGGTGATGCTGGTCACGGCGTTCTGGACCGTCAACCCGTTCACGAACACGCTTGAGCACACTTGGACGCTGAGCAACTTCCAGCAGATCTTCACCGGCACCTACCTGACCATCATCGCCAGGACGGTCGCCATGGCAGCGGTCGTCACGGTCACCGACGCGATAATCGCGCTGCCGTTCGCGTACTACATGGCGCGGGTGGCGTCGCCCCGCGGGCGGCAGGCGCTGTTCATCGCCGTGCTGCTGCCGCTGTGGGCGAGCTACCTGGCCCGTGTCTACGCCTGGATCGTCATCCTGCAAAAGGGCGGCACGCTGAGCTGGACGCTCTCCAAGCTCGGTCTCGGCGAGGTGAACATCGGCTACACCAACATCGCGATGTGGCTGGTCTTCTCCTACATCTGGCTGCCGTTCATGATCGTGCCCATCTACGGCGCGCTGGAACGGATCCCCGACTCGCTGTTCGAGGCCTCCGGTGACCTCGGTGCCCGTAACTGGCGCACGCTCCGCAGCGTGATCCTCCCGCTGGCGCTGCCGGGCGTGGTGGCCGGCTCCATCTTCACGTTCTCGCTCACCCTCGGTGACTTCATCACGCCGATCCTGGTGGGCGGGGCGAACTCCAGCTTCATCGGCAACGTCATCTACTCGAACATCGGCACCGCGGGCAACCTGCCCTTCGCGGCAGCGCTCGCCGTGGTGCCGATCGTGATCATGATCTTCTACCTGCTCGGCGCGCGGCTCTTGGGCGCGTTCGAGTCGATGTGATGGAGGGGCGGCTGGCCCGGGCCGGGCTGCGTATCTGGGTGGCGGGGGTGCTGCTGTTCCTGTTCGTCCCCATCGCCATCATCTGCTTCTACGCGTTCAACTCCTCCAACGTGCAGAGCTGGCCGATCCAGGGCCTGAGCCTCAAGTGGTTCACGGTCGCCTGGCACGATCCGCAGGTGCGGGCCGCGTTCGTGCTGTCACTCAAGGCCGGGCTGTTCGCCACCGCGGTGGCCCTGCTGCTCGGCTCGGCGGCCGCATTCGGCGTCCACCGGTTCCGGTTCTTCGGCCGGGAGGCCGTTTCGCTGCTCCTGGTGCTGCCGCTTTCGCTGCCCGGCATCATCACCGGCATCGCACTCAACTCGGCATTCAGCTTCGCCGGGATCGGGCTCTCGCTGTTCACGATCATCATCGGGCACGCGACGTTCTGCATCGTGGTCGTGTACAACAACGTGCTCGCCCGGCTGCGGCGCACCTCCGGGTCGCTGTATGAGGCCGCCGCCGACCTGGGCGCGCACGGGCTGTTCACCTTCCGCACTGTCACGCTGCCGGTGATGTCCACGGCCCTGATCTCGGGCGCGCTGCTCGCGTTCGCGCTGTCGTTCGACGAGGTGATCGTCACCACCTTTACCGCCGGCGCGCAGAACACGCTCCCGCTGTGGGTCTTCGGCTCGATCCGGCTCGGCCAGCAGCTCCCCGAGGTCAACGTCGTGGTCGCTTTCGTTCTGCTGCTGACCGTGATACCGGTGGCGATCGCGGTGCGGCTGACCGGCGGCGGCGGGATGACCCGGGCCTCGGCCGGCCCGCGGCGCATGGCACCGGCCGAGCCTGGCGGGCCCGGCGAGGCCGGCCCGGGCGGCCCGGACGGTGGCGGCCAGGCCACCACCGATGTCGCGCTTGGCGCCAACGTGCCCTGAGCTCCGCGACGACCGCTCGCCGCTCATGATCACGGACGATTGCGTGCGCATAGCGCATAGAAGTGTCCGTGATCATGAGCTGGGTGCCGCCTGGGACCTAGACCGGGACCGATGCCCCCGTGACGAGGTGGGCGCCCGGTGAGGCGAGGAACAGGTACGTCCGCGCGATGTCGGGGATCTTGGGCCAGGCGTCGTGGTCGGCGTCCGGCATCATGCGCCGGTTGGCCGGTGTTTCGATGATGCTGGGAACGACGCAGTTCACCGTGATGCCCGTGCCCCGGACCTCGTTGGCGGCCATGGTCACGAGGTGCAGCACGCCCAGCTTGCTGACCGAGTAGGCGAACCCCGATCCGCGGGTCACCACGGCTGCCCGGCTCGCGGTGTGCACGATGCGGCCCTCGCCGGCCGCCGTCATCGCGCGCAGCGCGTGCTTGGTGACCAGCGCGGCGGTTAGCAGGTTCAGCTCCAGCGGGCCGGTGAGCACCGCCGGGTCGAGCTCGGTCAGGGGGGTACGCGCCGCGAAGCCTCCCACCGTGTTGATCACTGCCCAGGGCGCCGGGCCGTCATCGAACAGCGCGCCCATCGCGGCGTCGTCGAGCATGTCAACGGCGTGGTAACGAGCGCCGTCGAGGCGGCGGTCCCCGGTGGGCACGGTCCGTCCGGCGCCGATCACGTCGGCGCCCTCCTGGGCGAACGCGGCGGCGAGGCCGGCCCCGAGCGCGCCGGCCGCGCCGAACACCATCACCGTCCTGTCCGCGAAGCGCCTTTCCGGCATGCTCGGGGTTCCCCTCCGTGGATCTTCAGTACTCACACCCTGCCACGGAGCCGGCCCTCACGTACGAACCGGGATCATCACCGCTGGCCGCGGCGCCCGGAGCCGGACCGCCACCAGAGGAAGACGATCAGCCCGATCAGCAGCCACGGGATCAGCCCTCCCAGGGGGTGCCAGAAGAAGAACGGGGCGAACGGGATCGCCAGGGCATGCCCGATCACAGCGGCGATCACGATGATGAGAACGAGGCCGATGATGCGGTGACGCGGGCGCCGGCGTGGGGGCGGCGCGCTGCGCGGGCGCACCTCCTTCCCGGGGTCTTCGGCGGCGGGCAGGTCGTTGAACAACCCGTTCAGGTCGGACTGGGTCTTGGCCTTCATCGCCCGGTCGAGGCGCTCGTTGAACTCTGCCTGGTCCAGGCGCCCGTCACTGTAGTGCTTGGACAGGCGGTCGGCGACGTCGGCCCGCTCGGCGTCGGAGACCCTCATCTCGGGATCGACGGAACTGGCGCGGCGGGCCGCCGGCCCGCGTGCCCACCGGGTATTGCGCGGCGATGACATGTCGGTGCAACCTCCTGGGTCAGTGGGACCGGCCGCGCCGGGACTCGATGAACTGGCTCGCGATGGACTGCTCGGCGCCCTCTTCGGGGATCAGCAGCCAGCCGGCGAGGTAGAGGGGGATGCCAACGCCGCCCACGATCGCGAGCACGGCGAAGACGATCCGGACGATCGTCACGTCGACGTTGAGGTAGCGGGCGATGCCGGAGGCGACTCCCGCGATCATCCGGTCGTCGGTGGGCCGGTCGAGCTGCTGCGGCCGGGCCGGGTCTTGGTGTCTGGTCTGGTCCTGTGGTTCTGTCATGGTTGTGTTCATGGCACTAGCGTCCGGCCAGGGGCTCGGCAATGCCATCAGGAGGAACCCCCATTCGACCCTGATGGTCCCGCGGTCGGCTCGGGGTTTCCCCGGATGGCGGAGGGTGCGCTATCGGCGCGATGATTGACACGTGAAGGAACGGACGGGCTTCGTGCCGGGCGCCGCCGATGGCCAGGGCGGGCCGCAGGGTTCATCGCCGCACGACGGCGACGTGCGGCCGCAGCAGGGCTGGCCGCGCCGTCGGGGCCGCTGGCACTACCGCCCCGGCCGATGGGCGCGAGGGCCGCGCATCGACGGGCCATTGCGGCGCCGCCGGGACGACCGCTTGGTGGCCGGGGTGGCGGCCGGCCTGGCGGCACGGACCGGCATCGACGTTACGGTGATCCGGATCGGGTTCGTGGTGGCCTCGCTGCTGAGCCTGTTCGGGGTCGCGGCCTACGTCGTGGCGTGGCTGCTGCTCCCCGCCGAGGGCGCGGACGGCAACATCGGGGGCAGGGCACTGACGGACCGGCGCGGCATAGCGCTCGCCGCCGGTCTCGGGTCGCTGCTCTGCGTGCTGTTTTTCATCGCCTCCACGGTCGGCGCCGGCTGGCTCGGCTCCCTCGCGTGGCCGCTGGTCGTCAGCGTGGCCGGCATCACGCTGATCTGGCGGAACGCCCCAGCGGACGAGCAGGCGGTGCTCCATCGTCTCGTCGGCCCGGTGCTCGGCCTGGCCGAAGGCGGCAGGCGATCGCGCTCCTCGCTGCGCATCGCGGCGGCGGTCCTGCTGCTGGTCGTCGGCCTGGGCCTGCTGCTGGCCGGGCGGACGCCCCACGCCTTGCTGCAGCCAGTGGCCGGGGTCGTGCTCGTGATGGCCGCGATCGTGGTGGGGCTGGGCCCCTGGTGGCTGCGCATTGCCCGCGATCTCGTGATGGAGCGCCAGGCCCGGGCGCGCGCCGAAGAGCGCGCCGATATGGCCGCCCGCGTGCATGACTCGGTCCTGCAGACGCTCGCCCTGATCCAGCGCCGTGCGGACCAGCCTCAGCAGGTCATCCAGCTCGCCCGGGCGCAGGAGCGGGAGCTGCGCTCCTGGCTGTTCGACGGGCCGCCGCCCGGCTCGGTCGCCGGCCAGGCCATGACCCTGGCGGCAGGCGTGCGGCTCATCCAGCAGGAGGTGGAGGCCCAGCACGAGATTGCCGTCGAGGCCGTCACTGTGGGGGACTGCGAGCTGGACGACGACCTCAGCGCGCTGCTGGCGGCGGCGCGCGAGGCGACCGTCAATGCCGCGAAATGGTCCGGCGCCCCTGTCGTCTCGCTCTTCGCCGAGGTCGAGCCGACGGAGGTGGTGCTGTTCGTCCGCGATCGCGGGCGCGGTTTCGACCCTGAAGCGGTGCCCGGAGACCGGAAAGGGCTGGCCGAGTCCATCCACGCCAGGATCACCCGGCGCGGTGGCTCGGCGACCGTCCGCAGTGCCCCCGGCGAGGGGACCGAGGTGTCCCTGGTGATGCCCCGCGCCGCCGGGAGACGCCAGCCGAGCCGCCCGGCCCGGGCGTGACATGGCCGGCTCACCGGCCTCGGGCGGCGACCGGCCGCGGGTCTTCATCGTCGATGACCACGGCCTGTTCCGCGCCGGCGTCCGGTCCGAACTCGGTGACCAGGTCGATGTCGTGGGGGAGGCGGAGGACGTCGCGCCGGCGATCGCCCGCATCGC
Organism: Streptosporangiaceae bacterium; assembly: GCA_036824445.1. Lineage (GTDB taxonomy): Bacteria > Actinomycetota > Actinomycetes > Streptosporangiales > Streptosporangiaceae > UBA9676. The sequence goes on from DAITAE010000021.1 coordinate 17,125, forward strand.
GGAGTGCCTGCCGGATGTCGTGCTGCTCGACGTGCACCTGCCCGGCGGGGGAGGGCAGAACGTGGTCACGGCGACGAAGGCCGCTCACCCGCAGGTGCGTTTCCTGGCCCTGTCCGCTTCGGATGCCCCCGAGGACGTGATCGCGGTCATCAGGGCGGGCGCGCGCGGCTACGTGACCAAGACGATCTCCGGCACCGAGCTGGTGGATGCGGTGTATCGGGTCGCGGCCGGGGACGCGGTCTTCTCGCCCCGGCTGGCCGGGTTCGTCCTCGACGCCTTCGCCGCCCTGGCTCCGGCCGTCGAGGGCCGCCAGACCTTCGACCCCGAGCTCGACCAACTGACACCCCGCGAGCGCGAGGTCCTCCGCCTGATCGCCCGCGGCTACACCTACAAGGAGATCGCACGCGAGCTCTACATCTCCGGCAAGACCGTCGAGAGCCACGTCTCGTCGGTGCTGCGCAAGCTCCAGCTCTCCACCCGCCATCAGCTGACGCGCTGGGCGACCGAGCGACGGCTGACCTGACCTAGGACGCGGGCGATGACCTACGCGAGCACCGCGCCGATGGTGCGGTGACCTATCTCTGTCATCAGCGGGTTGTCGGCCGAGTGCGCCAGGATCGCCAGTGACAGCGCGAGCGCCCAGCCCCGGGCCCGCACCCATGTGTCGTCGCTGTCCGGGTATCCGCTGGCCGTGCGGTAGGCGGCCCGGAAGGCGTCGTGGCACTCGGCAGGCAGGAGCATCCAGGCCACCGACAGGTCCGTGGCCGGGTCGCCGGACGTGACGTCGCCGAAGTCGATCACGCCGCTGATGCGGCCACGGTGGACCAGGATATTGGCTGGGTGGAAGTCGCCGTGCAGCCACACGGGCGGGCTGTGCCACCTCGGGGTTGCGGCGGCGGCCTCCGACACACGCAGCACGGCCCTGCGGTCGATGAGCCCGGCCAGCGCCCGCACGTTCTGCATGTCTGTCGCCTTGCGGTCCGCGAGCGGGATGCCGCGGTTGGGGTTGGCCGGAGCGTCCGCGGCGGCCGGGGCGTGCAATGCCCCGAGGAACCTGCCGAGGCTGACCGCGGCGTCGCCCGGGTCGGCTGGCGGATCTTGCGCGGCGACCTGTCCCGGGAGGAATGGGACGATGCTCCACGGCCACGGGTAGCCCAGTGCCGCCCGGCCGGCCCGCACCG
>DAITAE010000406.1:0-4639 GCA_036824445.1 Streptosporangiaceae bacterium
GCTGGAACCAGTGGCTGTTCCTGCGCTTCTACGAGCGGGGACTGGCCTACCGCAAAGACGGCTATGTCAACTGGTGCCCGGTCGACCAGACCGTCCTGGCCAACGAGCAGGTGATCGGCGGCCATTGCGAACGGTGCGGCGCCGAAGTGATCCGGCGGCTGCTGACGCAATGGTATTTCAAGATCACCGAGTACGCTGACCGGCTGCTGTCGGACATGGCGGCCCTGGAGGGCAAGTGGCCCGACCGGGTGCTGCTGATGCAGCGGAACTGGATCGGCCGCTCCGAGGGCGCCGAGATCCGGTTCCCGATCGAGGGGCGGGACGAGCCGGTGACCGTGTTCACCACCCGCCCGGACACGCTGTACGGCGCGACGTTCTTCGTCGTCGCCGCCGACTCGCCGCTGGCGGAGGAGATCTGCGCACCGGAGCAGCGTGAGGCACTGGCCGAGTACCTGACCAAGGTACGCAAGCTGACCGACATCGAGCGGCAGTCGGCCGACCGGCCCAAGACGGGCGTCTTCCTGGGGCGGCACGCGGTCAACCCGGTCAACGGTGAGCGCATCCCCGTCTGGGCGGCCGACTACGTCCTGACCGACTACGGGACCGGGGCGATCATGGGCGTTCCCGCCCATGACCAGCGTGACCTGGACTTCGCCCGGGCACATAAGCTGCCAATTCGGATGGTGGTGGACACCGGGGAGGCCGATCCCGCAGTGAGCGGGGTCGCCACCCACGGGGATGGCACGCTGGTCAACTCCGGGCCGATCGACGGGCTGGACAAGGCCGCCGCCATCGCCAGGATCACCGAGATCCTGGCCGGGCAGGGGGACGGCCGGGCAGCGGTCAGCTACCGCCTGCGTGACTGGCTGGTCTCCCGGCAGCGGTTCTGGGGTACCCCCATCCCGATCGTCTACTGCTCCGCCTGTGGCGAGGTGCCGGTACCAGATGACCAGCTGCCGGTTGTTCTGCCGGATCTGCGCGGGCAGGACCTGGCGCCCAAGGGGGTTTCCCCGCTGGCCGCCGCCGAAGACTGGGTGGTCACCGAGTGCCCCAAGTGCGGCGGCGCCGCCCGCCGCGACACCGACACCATGGACACGTTCGTCGACTCCTCGTGGTACTTCCTGCGGTACTGCTCGCCCGACTACCAATATGGCCCGTTCGACGTTGAGGCGGTGCGGCGCTGGGCGCCCGTCGACCTGTACGTGGGAGGCGTCGAGCACGCCATCCTGCACCTGATGTACGCGCGGTTCTTCGTCAAGGTGCTCCGCGACATGGGCATGGTCGACTTCGCCGAGCCGTTCACGCGGCTGCTGAACCAGGGCCAGGTGATCAACCAGGGCAGGGCGATGTCGAAGTCGCTGGGCAACGGCGTGGACCTGGGGGAGCAGCTGGCAACACATGGCGTCGACGCCATCCGGCTGACGATGATCTTCGCCAGCCCGCCCGAGGATGACATCGACTGGGCGGACATGAACCCCGACGCAATCGTCAAGTTCCTGGGCCGGGTCTGGCGGCTGGCGGGCGAGGCCGGGGCCGCCGGTACCGGGCACGGCGCCGGCGACACCGAGCTGCGCAAGATCACACACCGGACCGTCGACGAGGTCACCAGGCTGGTCGAGGCATTCCGGCTGAACGTCGCGGTGGCGCGGCTGATGGAGCTGGCCAGCGCGACGCGCCGGGCGATCGACGTCGGCCCCGGCGCCGGCGACCCGGCCGTGCGGGAGGCCGCGGAGACCCTGGCGGTCCTGCTGTCGATCTTCGCTCCCTACACCGCGGAGGAGTGCTGGGAGCTGCTGGGTCACAAGCCTTCCGTCGCGCAGGCGGGCTGGCCGTCCGCCGATCCGGCCCTGCTGGTCGAGGATCTGGTCACCTGCGTGGTTCAGGTCAACGGCAAGGTGCGCGACCGGCTGGAGGTTCCGCCCGGGATCGGCGACGACGAGCTGCGCGAGCTGGCGCTGGCCGCTCCCGGGGTGGTGCGGGCGCTGGGCGGGGACGGCGTCCGGATGGTCATCGTGCGCGCGCCGCGCCTGGTCAACGTCGTGCCCGCCTGACGGCGGCACGCCGCGCCGGCTACAGCCGATGACTGCGCGACCAAGGGTCCATCGAGGACGTGCTGGATCTGGCCGGCTCGGTCACGCGTGAGGTTGCCGCGGGGGCGGCGGGCGCGGTAGTGATCCAGGGCACCGACACGATCGAGGAGACGGCTTTCCTGCTGGACCTGGTGCACTCCTCGGACGCGCCGGTCGTGGTCACCGGGGCGATGCGTCACCCTGGCCTGGCCGGGGCGGACGGGCCCGCCAATATCCTGGCCGCGCTCGTGGCCACACACAGCGCGGAGCTCCGGTCACACGCGGCGCAGAACGGCGACGACGCGGCCGAGGATGACCGCCTCGTCACCCGGGATCGGCGTGTAGGCGGGGTTGTGCGGCATGAGCCAGACATGGTCACCCGCATGCTTGAACGTCTTGACCGTGGCCTCGCCATCGATCATCGCGGCCACGATCTCGCCGTTCTCGGCGACTTGCTGTTGCCGGACCACAACCCAGTCGCCGTCCGCGATGGCGGCGTTGATCATTGAATCGCCGACGACCTTCAGGAGGAACAGCGTGCCGTCGCCGACGATCTGCTTGGGCAGCGGGAAGATGTCCTCGACGGCTTCCTCGGCCAGCACCGGACCACCTGCGGCGATGCGGCCGACCAAAGGCACATAGGCGGCTTCCTGCGACGGGATGTCCAGTCCGTGCTCTTCGGAGCCTTCGGCCTCGGGCCGGACAGCCGGGTGGCCGGGCAGCCGGACCTCGACCGTGCGGGGGCGGCCCGCGTCCCGCCGCAGATACCCCTTGCTTTGCAGCGTGGACAGCTGGTACGAGACGCTGGACGTGCTGGTCAGGCCGACCGCTTCGCCGATCTCGCGCATAGAAGGGGGATAGCCGCGCCGCTGGACCGATTCCCTGATCACCTGAAGCACTTTGCGCTGGCGCCAGGTGAGCACGTGGTCAGGATCGGGATGGTCGGGCATCTCCACGACCACCGAGGGGACGCTGCCTTTGGGCTTGCGCCCAGGTCTGCCCTTGGGCCGTGTTCCCGGCTCTGGGCCGCGCCCGAAGCCGGCGGAATCGTGCGGCGTCCCGCCGTTACCCGAGCTGTGATCCATCTGGTTACCTCCGCGTCTGATCACTGGGTTCACGGGTGACGCTAGCGCTTCCAGAGCCAGACCTCAAACATCTGTTCGATGTGGCGCGAAAATGTCGTACCTCCGCGGTACAACGGAATCGCACGCGCATTCGATCGAACATGTGTGCTATAGAAGAGTATACGGTAGAACTCTCATTCGATGAGGGAGGCCGGGATGAGCGTGATGACCCCAGGGAAGCCGGACGGGCTGACCCGGGCTGCCGCGCCCGCTCGGCGGCGCGCCGGGTCCGCGGATCGCGGCCAGACGGCCGGCGTGCCGAGGCAGAAGCGCCGAGCGCAGGGGCGACCGGGCGCCGGTGCGGTGAGGCATCTGCGGGCGGTGCCTGACCCCGGTCGGCAGCGGAGCACCCTGCCTGTACCGGATGCCGCACGAGCGCGGGATGCCGCGTCGGCTCCGGATGTCGCGGGGGCGCGGGATGCCGCATCGGCTCCGCGCGTCGCTCGGGTGCCCCGTACCACGCGGGTGCCGGGTCCCCGGGCTGCGCCGGAGGCCCGGCGAGTACAGGGCATGCGGGCTGCTTCCGAGACCAGGCGTGCGCCGGCCATGCCGGGTGCACCCGAGGCCAGGCGTACGCCGACTGCGTCGGCTGCCCCAGAGATGGGGCGTGCGCCGTCGGGGCGGGCTGCGCCGGAGACCAGGCGGGCGCGGGGCACGCGCGCCGGGCCGGCCGGGATGAGCGGCAGCAGGCCGCGCAGCGATCCGGCAGTGCCGGACGACCACGGGCCCAGGAACGCCGGCTGGGCCGGGGCAGCGCCGGGACCGCGCCACGGCGCGGCGGTGCGGCGCCACGGCATGTCGGCCAGGGACACGCGCATGGCATCACGCCGGAGCACGGTCCGCCTCACCCGGCGGGGCCGGATCGTAGTGGCGACTCTGCTGACGGCCCTGTGCCTGCTGCTGGTGGCGCTGGCATGGATGGCCATCACGGCCAGGGCACAGGCCGCCGACGGCGGCCTGCCGCAGGGAGCGGTCTACCGGAATCTCTCCTCCGTGGTCGTTCACCCTGGCCAGACCCTGTGGTCCATCGCGTCGCAGGCTGAGCCCAGCGCCGACCCGCGCGTCGTCATGCAGCTGATCATCGAGCTCAACGCGCTCCACGGCACTAGCATCGAGCCAGGTCAGCACCTATGGGTGCCGCACGGGTAGGACGACACGCCGTCCGCGGCTTGGTCCCGGGCGAAGTGACCAGCAACTTCGGCAAGGTCGGCACGTGTGCTGCGGCCGACACGGCCCGGCCGCTTGCGTTGGGCGCGGGTCTGAACTACGGTAAACACAACATCTAGTAGTTACACAGCTGTAGTTCCTCCACAAGTTGTGTAGTCAAGAGCCGGCTCACAGTTGTCATGGCCGGGGAGGTGATGGCGTGTTTTGCCCGTTTTGCAGGCATCCGGACAGCCGCGTCATCGACAGCCGGACCGCCGACGACGGCGCCGCGATCCGCCG
>DAITAE010000022.1:0-18080 GCA_036824445.1 Streptosporangiaceae bacterium
TCGAGACGCCCTGCTATGAGTCGGCGCTGCAGCTCGCGCGCAGCACCGGCGCCGACGTGAGCCAGTGGCGGCGCCGCCACGGGGACGGCTGGGCTCATGATCTCGACGCCCTCGCGCGCCTGATCCGCCCCGAGACCCGGATGCTCTACCTCAACCAGCCGCACAACCCCACCGGCACGCTGATGGCGCGGCCGGTGCTCGAGCAGGTCATCGGGCTCGCCCGCGATCACGGGCTCATTCTGTTCAGCGACGAGGTGTACCGGGAGCTCGAGCATGATCCTGCCCAACGGCTGCCGCCAGCGTGCGACGTGTACGGGCGGGCCGTGTCGCTCGGCAGCATCTCCAAGAGTTACGGTCTGCCGGGGCTGCGGATCGGCTGGATCGCCACCCGCGATAGCGCGCTGCGGGACGCCGTCGCCGTGCTGAAGGACTACACGACCATCTGCGCGAGCGCGCCGAGCGAGTTCCTGACCGCGCTGGCGCTGCGGAACCGCCAGGTTCTCCTCGACCGCAACCTCGCGATCGTGCGGCGCAACCTTCTCCTTCTCGATGGCTTCTTCGAGCGGCACGCCGAGGCCTTCGCGTGGACACGCCCGACGGCAAGCCCGATCGGCTTCCCCCGCGTGACCGGGATGGGCGACTTGGGCCAGTTCTGCGCGCGGCTGGCCGGGATGGGGGTCCTGCTCCTTCCCGGCTCGGTCTATGACGAGCCGGATCACGTCCGCATCGGCTTCGGCCGGGCCGACATGCCCGATGCGCTCGAGCTTCTGGAGGCGAGCCTCACCGGCAGCCGGTGACGCCGCACCCGCAGCCCAGCGGGCGGCCTGGGGCCGCGATCCCGGCTGGCGCCTGGCCAGCATTTCCGGGAGGCCGTACCGGCCGCACACGGTTCGCCGTCACCGGTGTGGCTGTGGTCACTGCTAAGGTCGGAGGTGGAATTGTCGGCTCGTCCCCCTGGCCGGTGTCAGCGTCCGGTGCGCTCTCCGCGAGACCGCGGCGAACCGCCGGGCAGTCGACCCGGGAGGCTTGATATGGCTCAACCGGCGGAGAGCGGCCGCGGTGCGGCCGCCGCTGGCCGAAGGTCATGACCGGCACGATGATTGTGCGGGTAAGCCGGCGAGAATCGTTCAATGCGGCCCATCAGCTGTGTGACCCGGGCCTGTCGGACGCCGAGAACCAGCGCCTCTTCGGAAAATGCGCGAACCTCCACGGGCACAATTACGTGCTGGAGGTCGTCGTCGCCGGGCACGTCGACCCGGCCAGTGGCTATGTCATCGACCTGAAGGTGCTTTCGGACGTCATTTGCCGGCAGATCATCCAGGATGTGGACCATCGCAACCTGAATACCGACGTCCCGTGGCTCAAAGGGTGCATCCCGACCGCCGAGAACCTCGCCCTGACGTTCTGGGAACGGCTGCAGCCAGAGTTCCCGGAGGGGTTGCTGCAGTCAGTCCGCCTATGGGAGACCGAAAAGAACTGGGCCGAGGTCGGTGGTCACGGCTGAGGACCCGGCCCGGCTGGGCCGGGAGTTCCGGAGGCGCTACACCACCGCTGACCTTGGCGTGCTTACCGGCGACGAGTTGAGCCGCTTTGCACCGGGCGGGGACGGCGATCCTGCGGCCGATGCCAGCCTGGCCTGGGAGCTGCTGTACCGGCTGGAACCGGAGCTGTATGACCGGCTGGTGAGCGCGGAGCGGCTCCATCCCGGTGTGCTTGGCTGGCTGCCGAATGACGTGGACCGGATCGTGGAGGTGGGTGCTGGCGCGGGACGGCTGACGCTTGAGCTCGTCGGGCGCGCGCGGGAGGTGGTGGCGGTCGAGCCGGCGGCGCCGCTGCGGCAGATCCTGACGCAGAAGCTCGGGGAAGCCGAGCGCGGGGACCGTGCACGGGCGATCCATGGTTTCTTCGACGACCTGCCAATCGCCGATGGTTTCGCCGACCTGGTGGTCGCCTGCTCGGCCTTTACCCCGGACCCCGGGCATGGCGGCGAGGCCGGCCTGTCCGAGATGGAGCGGGTATGCAGGCCGGGTGGCTGCGTCACCATCATCTGGCCCAACAATCTTGGCTGGCTCGCCACCCACGGCTACGAGTACGTCTGCTTTGCGGGGCCGATGTTCGTCGAGTTCGCCAGCCCTGAGGAGGCTGCCGAGCTGGCCGGCATCTTCTACCCCCGCGCCGCCGCGGAGGTCCGCCGCCGGGCCCAGCGGCGTGTTCCCTACGACGTCCTGGGGATCAACCCGCCGCGCGACCTCGCCTTCAAGAGGGTGCCCCGGTGAAGATCGCGATCATCGCGCCGCTGGTGACGGCCATCAGCGAGCCACAGCGCGGCGGCTCGCAGGCATTCGTGTCCGACCTGGCGGGCGGCCTGGCATGCCGGGGGCACAGCGTCCACGTCTACGCCGCCTCCGGATCGGAGATACCGGGCGCCGAGGTGATCGACACCGGCATCGATCCGGAGTCGCTCGCCGCCACGCTCTACCGGGCGTCCGGATCGGCCGCGGCCGATCTGGCACCGGCCGAGGCGGCGTTCGCCAGCGTGTATGCGCAGGTGCGGGGGGTCCGGTACGACGTCGTCCACAATCATGCCTTCGACGCGCCCGCCATCACGCTCGCGACCGCGCTGGGCGCGCCGGTGGTGCACACGCTCCACCTGCCGCCGGATGCGAGGGTGGCGGCGGCGCTTCGTTATGCAGATCGATTGAATGAGCCGCCGTCGGTCGCCGCCGTGTCGGCCTTCCAGGCCGCGGCCTGGCGCCGGGTCGTCCGGGTGGACGCGATCCTCGCGCCGCTCGTGCCCACGGCGTCGATCTCATGGTCGCGCACGGCAGAGGGTGGTGCCCTGTTCGCGGGCCGGCTGAGCCCCGAGAAGGGAGCCGCCGAAGCCATCGACATCGCCCGCGCCGCGGGAGTACCGATCGACGTCTACGGCGACGCCTACGACGCCGGGTACGCCCGCGAGCAGATCGGCCCCCGGCGGGCACAGCCGGGCGTGGTGGTCCGCCGGGCGGTGCCGCGGGCATCGCTGTGGGCGGCGATGGCCCGTGCGGCGGTCGTGCTCTACCCGGCCCAGTGGGACGAGCCGTTCGGCATGGCCGCCGCCGAGGCGCAGGCGTGCGGGACCCCCGTCGTCGCGTTCCGGCGCGGCGCGCTCGCCGAGGTGATCTCCGACGGGCTGACCGGCTTCCTGGTCCCGCCCGGCGACACGGGCGCGGCCGTCGGAGCCGTCCGCAGGGCGGCCGGGATCTCACGCCCGGCGTGCCGCGGCCACGCCGAGGCCCACCTGGACCTGGAACGGAGCCTGGAGGCTCACGAGCGGCTGTACCGGCGGGTGGCCGGTCACGGCGCCGGGGCGCAGGCCAGTGCCTGACCGGGGGCACTGGCTCGCTGGGCGGGTGGCGGTGGTCACGGGCGCGAGCCGGGGGATCGGAGCCGCCACCGCCGAGGCCATCGCCACGGCCGGCGCCCGCGTCATCATGGGCGCCCGTGACCACGACGCTCTGGCCGATGTCGCCGGGCGCATTCACCGGGCCGGCGGCGAGGCCACCCCGGTGCTCACCGACGTGAGCAAGGCAGGGGACGTGGAGCGCCTCTTCGCCGCCGCCGAAGCGGCAGGCGGCCCCACCGCGCTGGTTTGCGCGGCCGGGGTGCTGACCTCGGTCCCGTTCGCCGAGACGAGTCTGGAAACGTGGGAGCAGACGCTCGGGGTCAACCTGACGGGCGCGTTCCTCTGTTGCCGCGCCGCGTTCACAGCCATGCGGTCGGCCGGCGAGGGGCGGATCGTCAACATCGCCTCGCTGTCCGGCGTCTACGCGACCGAGAAGTTCCCGGGCCTGGCTGCCTACAACATTTCCAAGTACGGGGTCATCGGCCTCACCGAGGCGATCGCGGTGGAGGGCAAGGGGCACGGCATCAGTGCCATCTGCGTGAGCCCCGGCGCCGTCGACACCGCGATGCTGCGCCAGGCCAACCCCGAACTGCGCCCCGGACTGACGCCCGGTGATGTCGCGAGGCTCATCGTTGCGCTGCTCGACAGCCCGCTGGCCCCGGCCAGCGGGGCAAACATCCCGCTGTTCTCCAACGCCTGATGGCGCTCGGCGGGGCGAACATCCCGCTGTTCTCCGCCTGATGGCGCTCGGCCGGTGGCCCGAGATCCCCGCATGTGGGGCGGGAAGGCGTCATTGCACCAGCGACCAGAGGTCCACCTGCTCGTCGGCCAGTGCGGCCCGGCCCGGCCGGGCGCGCCGGGCGGCGAGATGCGCGCCCGCCGCCATCTCGGAGTCGAGGTCCAGCTCCGGGTCGCCTCCGCGGTCGAGGCCGACGGCCGCCTGCACGGCCCCGTCGAGCAGGTAGAAGCCGACCAGCTTTCCTTCCTCCAGGCTCCCGCGGACGGCGAAGTCGTCCCAGCTGGCGGCGTGGCCGGCGTACTCGAGCTTGTGCTCGTACTGGTCAGACCAGAAGGTGTGGATGTAGTCGTAGGGGGCGGCCGAGCCCAGCATCGACCGCGCCGCCGCGGCCCCCTGCTTTTCGGCGTTGTTGTAGTGCTCGACCCGGACCCGGCCGAAAACCGGGTGCAGATGGTTGGCGACATCGCCGGCCGCGTAGACGTCGGCCGCGCTGGTCCGGCACCACTCGTCGGTCAGGATCCCGTTCTCCAGCGCGATGGCCGACCCCGCGAAAGGCGACACGTCGGGCTCTATGCCCACGCCCGCGACGGCGAAGTCGCACCCGATGCGCTCCCCGTCGGCGGTCACCACCGCCTCCAGCCGCTCGCTCCCCTCGAACGCGGCGACCTGGGCTCCGGCCAGCAGCCTGGCCCCGTTCGACCGGTGCATCGCGCCGATGATGGCACCGACCTGTTCGCCCAGCACCCGTTCCAGCGGGATCTTCCCGGGAAAGACCGAGGTCACGTGGACCCCGAGCTGCGTCAGCGAGGCCGTCACCTCGCAGCCGATGAACCCCATGCCCACCACCACCGCGCGCCGGCCCGCCGCGGCCTCGCGCTTGATCGCGTCGCATTCGGCAGCGGTCCGCAGATAGTGGATCCCGGGCAGCCCGGCCCCGGGAACCGTCAGCCGCCGGTTCCGCCCTCCGGTCGCCACCAGGAGCTTCTGGTACTCCAGTTCCTGGCCCGAGCCCAGGGCCAGCCGGTGCGCCGCGACATCAATGGCCACCACGCTGGATTCGGTGAGACGGTCGACGCCGTGCGCGTCATACCAGCCCGCGGGCCTGACGTACCAGTCCTCCAGTCGTTCCTCCGACCGCAGGTACGTCTTGGACAGCGGGGGGCGGCCGAACGGGACACTGGTTTCCCGGCTGATGATCACGACACCTCCGCCGAAACCCTCCTCGCGGAGGGCCACGGCGGCGTTGCCCCCCGCCATGCCACCGCCGACGATCACGATCGGTTTCGTGCCGGTTTCCTCGGACATGGCAGTACATTCTGCCGCAGCGCTACGGCGCGAAACGGTGCGCCACCCCCCGGCGTGGCTGAGGCGGCTGGCGGCCGCCCACCGGGAATGATCTGACCGCCGAGGAAGGAACGCTCATGTCTTCGCTGCCCGCCGCCGTCCAGGCGGCCGACATCGCGACCTTCCGGCTGCGCACCCATGTCCTTCGGTCCGGCCCGGGTGGCGCACCGGCCCTGGTTCTGGTGCACGGCAACGTGTCATCGGCGCGGTTCTTCGCCGAAACCATGGCCGAGCTCGGCGGGAGCTGGCACTGTATCGCGGCCGACCTGCGCGGCTTCGGCCGCTCGCAGCGGGCACCGATTGACGCCCGGCGCGGCCTGCGGGACTTCGCGGATGACCTGCATGCGCTGGTGGCCGAGACCGGCCTGGTGCCGCGCGGCCAGCGGTACACCTGCTCGGATGGTCGCTTGGCGCTGGGGTGGTGATGCAGTACGCGATGGATCATCCGGGCGCCGTCGCGTCCATCGTGCTGGAGAGCCCCATGTCGCCGTTCGGCTTCGGCGGCACGCGCGACACCGCCGGCGCCCCGTGCTGGCCGGACTTCGCCGGCATCGGCGATCAGCCGGACGTCCTGTGGATCCGCGGCGACGCCGACCAGATCGTCTCCGACGCCTCGCTGGTCGACCTGGGGAACCTGGGCGCGCTGGGCGCCGTGCCGGGCTGGCCGGGACAGCACATCTACCCGGCCCAGCCGATGGTGGGCCAGATGCGCGCCGTGCTTGACCGCTACGAGGTGGCCAGCGGCCGCTACACGGAGCGTGTGCTGGCCCCATGCGGTCACTCCCCCCACCTGGAACGGCCCCGGGAGTTCGCCGAGATCGTCACCCAGTTCCTCGCCGGATAACTCCGGCCTCGCGCCAAAGGTGGTGGACGGTGGCTGACCGCGAAGTGGACGATGCCCTGGCGCACAGCTTTCTCGCGGACCTGCCGCCGGAGGTGGTTGGCCGGCTCCGGGCGGAGGGGGAGCGGACCGACTACCCGGCGGGCACGACGGTGTACCGCGCGAATTCGGACCCGCGGGCGGCGCTGGTCGTTGCGGGCCTGCTGCGGGTGTACCTGACCTCCGCAGAAGGCCGCCAGGTCACGGTCCGGTATGCCCGGCCCGGTGACGTGCTGGGGATCGCGGTGCTGGTGGGCGGGCCAGCCAGCGTCGGTGTGGATGCTGTCGAACCGTCGGGCCTGTTCCGGATCAGCTCACGGACGCTGACCGCGACCGCCCGGCGGGATCCCCAAGTGTCATGGGCCATCGCCGAGAAGCTGAACCGGCGCCTCTATGAGGTCCTGGAGCAGGCCGCTGTCAACGCGTTCGGCTCGGTGCGCCAGCGCGTCGCGGCCCACCTGCTTGATCTCGCCTCCACCCAGCGGCATCCGCGTGACCGCCTGGTCGCCCGCGTGTCGCAGCAGGACCTAGCTGACGCGGTGGGGTCGGTCCGCGAGGTGGTGGCCCGCGTCCTGCGCGATTTCCGCGTCGCGGGAATCGTAGCGACGGCGGCGGACACCATCGTGATCCTCGACGCGGCCCGGCTCCATGCCGAAACCGCGGGACCTGCCGGCTTGTGACTTTAGTCGCCAGCCCGGCGACTGACGTCACTGACACCTCTGCGAGAGATCAGCAGCCTGGTGGTGTCAGGCCCGCGACAGCGGGCGGCCAGCAAAGGAAAGAGATCGAGGCCATGAACGCGCTGACCGCGGTTTCCCGCACCGAACCCGGATCGGCGGGACCGGTGCAGGCGGTGTCGGTGATCAGCACCGGTACCGTTCGGATCCGCCCCGAACACCCTTACGGATCCAGAAAGCCGATGTACTGGTGGCTGCTGACGTCGCAGCATTGGACGCCGCCGCGCCCGATCAACGTCTACGTCATCGAGCACGCCCGCGGGCTGATCCTGTTCGACACCGGGCAGGACCGCGCCTCGGTCACCGATGACAGCTACTTCCCCGGCGGTCTCACTGGCTACCTGTATGACCGGCTCGCCCGCTTCGACATCGGCGCGCAGGACACCCTCGCGGCCCAGCTCGCCACGCTGGGGTATGCCCCGGCGGATGTCGACACCGCGATCCTGTCCCACCTGCACGAGGACCACATCGGCGGGCTGGCGGACCTGGCGGATGCGGACCTGCTGGTATCGGCCGCCGAATGGGCCGAGCTGTCCAGGCCCGGCCCGGAGCTGCGCGGCTTCCTGCGCAACCACATCCAGCTCCCGGGGCTGAAATGGCACCGGGTCAGCCCGGAGCCCACGGCCGATCCCGGCCTAGCGCCATTCACCGAGTCGCTGGACGTGATGGGCGACGGGTCGCTGGTGCTGCTGCCCACGCCCGGTCACACCGCTGGCTCGATGTCGCTGCTGGTCCGCCGCGCCGGCCGGCCGCCGCTGCTGCTGGCCGGGGACCTCACCTACGGAGCCGACATTCTGCAGCGTGGCCAGCTTCCCGGCGTCGGCGCCCGGCGCCAGCTGACCGAGAGCACCCGCAAGGTCCTCGCCCTGGCGGAGCAGCTGCCGGGCCTGGTGGTACTGCCCGCCCACGACCCAGCGGCCGCCCGGCGGCTGCTGGCCAGCTGACACCGGAGGCCACCATGCACGCGTTCGACAACACCGTCACGATCGCCCGGCCCGCCGGGGAGGTCTTCGCGTTCCTCGCCGACTTCCAGAACGTGCCGCGGTGGAACTACGCGATCGAGCAGACCCGCAAGATTTCCCCCGGTCCGGTGGGGGTCGGCACGGCCTACCGACAGACCCGCACCATCCCCCGCAGGACCGAGGAGGGCTTCGAGGTCACCGACTTCGAGCCGCCCAGCCGCCTAGCCATACACGGGCAGATCGGCCCCTTCCAGGCCACGGCCGGGTACCTCCTCGAGCCGGTGGCGGGCGGCACGCGGCTGACCAACCACGTCGAGCTGGAACCCTCATCGGCGCTGCTGCGGCTGGTCGGCCCGCTGGCCGTGCCGAGCGTCAAGGCGGCGGTGGCGCGCAACCTCACCGCGCTGAAGGGGCTGCTGGAGGGGACGCGCTCGGCGTAGGTAAGGTGCGCCGCCGAGGGTACGGACGCGGTATGAACTGGACGTGGAATGTGCGCAGCAACGACGGTGCGATGAACGGGCTGGAGTTCGCCCGGTGCACCACGGCGGGGGGATTCGGCCGGGTGCTCATCCACGCCGCGCCGGGCAGGGCCAAGATCGAGGTCATCGCCGATGACGACCGGGTCGTGGCCCGTGCCGACCTGGACCGGGCCGGCGAGTACTCGCCCATGACGCTCGTGGAACTTGACGGGCCGGAGTTGCGGCGCAGCGAGGTCTGGCCGACCGACGAGCTTTACGGGCTGCCGGTGCTGCTCGCCGGTGGCGAGGTCGGCATCCTGCAGAGGTGGCATCACGCGGATGACCACAGCTGGTGGCAGTGGTCGCTCGAGTTCTCCAACCACAGGGGCCGCCCAGCGGACTGGGCTCCCCCCGGCCAGCACGTCCGCCGCGGCTCGTGAGGGCGGGGAGCGATGGGCGCGGGCCGTCCCGCTGTCTGACCATCCCGGCATGCTGGTGGGCTGGAGCCTCCCGCGTGACCCGATGAGGCGGGAGCATCATGAGCGACCCGATGGGAGAGGCCGATGGCCGTCCGATTCCAGCTGGTGATCGACTGCACCGATCCGGAGCGGCTCGCCCGCTTCTGGGCCGCCGCGCTGGGATATGAGTTTGAGCCGCCCCCGGCTGGCTTCGCCACCTGGGATGACTACTGGCGCGACGTCGGGGTACCCGAGGCCGACCTGGGCATCGGCGAGGACCGCATCATCGATCCGGACGGTGGCGGACCGCGCATCTGGTTCCAGGTGGTGCCCGAGAGCAAGACCGTCAAGAACCGGCTCCACCTCGATATCCATGCCAGCGGCGGGCGGGCGGTTCCCATCGGTACCCGCAAGGAGCGGGTCGACTCCAAGGCACAGCGGCTATCCGATCTCGGTGCCACGATCGTCCGCGTCCTGAGCGAGGAAGGGATCGATCACTACGCGGTGGCGATGAAGGATCCGGAAGGCAACGAATTCGACATCAACTGAGCGCCGTTTACTCGCCCGTGATCGTGGTAGCAGTTCTCGGCGGCGCGAGGGCGGTCACTTCAAAAGTGCCCCGAGCACGGTGCCAATGCCCACGCCACTATGCGGCCCGCGCTGTGCCATCCCCCCCGGCAGGCGCGGGCCGCTTATCGCAGCAGCCACGCGGGCAGCGCCAGCTGCCGCTTGAGGTCGGCTATCTCCCGATCGAACTTGGCCGGGTTCGCAGCCTCACGCGGGCCTGACCTTGTCGGACTCGGGCTTCGGGACTCCACGCAGGGTCGTGATCGCCTCGAGCGTCGACTGGAATACGAACCGCTCCCTTTTCGGGCTTGCCAGGAACCGCGCAGCGGCTGCGATCGGCTCTGCCGACCCCGGCGAACCGCCGAGTGCCCGGGACTCCTCCACCGCGGCCTGCGCCGTCTTCACCACGTGGGCGACCATGATCGGTGCTGTGGAATGGTCTTCCGCCGCGGCGCGGATCAGCGACCGCTCCAGCTCGGCCCGCGGCCCGGTATAGCCGTCGACCAGCGCTACCGCCGCCTCCGGATCGCGGTTGACGATTGCGCGGTGCACCTCGGCGGCGTCCTGCGTCGGATGCGGCCCAGGCCGGCCACCGCCCGGGCCGGGGTTCCGCTCGTCGAACTGGCCGGTCCACTGCACGAACCAGGCGGCATGGAACAGCCCGCGGAGCACCTGCGGCGAAGGATCGGCGGACCACGCCCAGCGCAGCGCGTTGAGGTAGGTCAGCGTGTGGGTGACGTCGAGCCACCCCCACTCGTTGGTGTCGTCCAGGTCCAGTTCGATGTCGAACCTGGCGAGCCGTTCGGCGGCCGCGCGGCCGGTCGCGTCGATCACGGCGGTCACCGGCACGCCGGCCTCCAGCGTCCGCACCAGCGCCCCGGCCGCGTCCTCCGGCGACCCGTCGGTGAGCGCCCGGCGGTAGCCCAGCTCGTCGAACCCGCCGGTGCCGCGGCTCCGTGGCAGCGCCTCCAGGTCCGGGCCGGCCGCTTCCCACGCCCGGAGGAACTTGCGCATGTACGGCAGCTTGTCGTAGCGCGTGCCGAGCACCATCTCGGGCACCAGCGGCGAGAGCACGGCGTCGGCCTCTTGCCAGCCGATCTGGTCCAGCAGCTCGAACGCCTTCTGCACGAAGATCATCGAGTGGCCGTAGGCCAGGAAGTGGTCGGTCACCGCGGTGAGCAGCGTATGCCGCAGCACCGAAGGCGCGACCCTGGCCGCGATGAGCCCGCGGAACAGCGCCTCCGCCTCGTCGGCCCGTTCCTCGTCGACCAGTACCGGGTAGGCAACCAGCGCGTCCGCGATCGAGGAGTAGCGCGCGACCGGGTCGATCGGCTCGGGCCGGCGCCGAGCCGGGCGCCGGACCTGGTCCTCGGCGGCCACCGAGAGGCCCTGGATCACCGGCAGCGCACGCAACGATTCGGTGAAGAACCGGCTCATCCGCAGGCAGTCAGCCAGCGTCGCCAGCGAGTGGTCCCAGCCGTACTCCGCCCGCGGCGCGGCGTACCTGACGCCCTCGCGCACCACGTCGGCCAGCGGCGTTCCGATTCTTTGCAGCCGCATCGCGTCCCGCGCCAGGCGGCCGACGTCCAGGTCGTCCATGGCTGCGGTCAGGCTGCGGAACAGATCGGGCCGGATGATCTCGGCCGGGGGGTCGGCGATGTCGATGAACACCTGGCCGTCGCGGACCTGAACGGGGTACGTCCGGATGTTCTCCCCGCCGTACCGGCAGATGCCGGTGCCGAGCTCGAACTTCCAGTTGTGCCAGGCGCACGTGAGCACGCCGTCCTTCACGTCTCCCCGCACCAGGGCGTAACCCTGGTGGGGGCATCGGTTGTCGCTGGCGAAGATGCCGCCAGGCGTCCGGAACAGCGCGATCCGCTTGTCCAGGTAGGCGAATGATTTGGCGCCGCCGTCCCTGATGTCATCCACCGCCGCGGCGCGCACCCAGTTGCTCACGCCTGCCTCCCACCGTCGGGTACCGATGGTCGAACGCTATTTCCTGAAGCGCACTTGAAGTCAAGCGGCCAGCAGGGCTGCGCCCGTGCCGTCCCAGCCGTCGGGCGAGGGCCGATGACAGTCTTAGCGGCTCGGCGTTTCCGAATCGATGATGTCGGCCGCTTGCCGCAGCGCGCGGGCTACCCGTTCCCGCAGCCTCAGCTTGCCCAGCTCCTCGACCAGTTCGGACAGCAGCTCACGCAGCGGCGTCATGTCAAGCACGCCCGGCTCGCCATCGGCATTCACCACCCGCCTGGCCTTCGCGGCGTCGGTGGTGCGACGCGCCTGGTCGGCGAGGTGGCCGACGATGGTCTCGCTCAGGCGCGTTCCATCGGCGAGCCCGGCGTCGGCGCGGCCGAGATCAACGTCCGGGCTGGCGGGCGTATCGGGAGTCACACGTGGCGGCTTATCCTCAGGCACCGCAATCACCCCTCTTCCGGAAGGCTGGCCGGCCCGACGTGCGGCACAAGCGGGAACGTTTCCGCCCGGCCCCGGTTTCCACGGCGCTCACCTCTAGACTCGCGGTCCGGCTGTCCGGCATTCCATCGCTGTTCGGGCTCAGAGACATCACCCTGGAGGGGTGAGCAGGGGGCGGCGCGTGCGGTACCAGCGGGCGGCTCCGAGCTGGTCCGCGGCACCAGCCGACCGCGCCTGTCCTGTGCACCGAGATTGACGACGTTATTATGGATATGTAATATCCATAATTATGAGATTGCCTGAAGGGGTGGAGTGGGCACTGCACTGCACCTGGCTGCTGACGCTGGCCCGCGACGGTGACGCGCTGCCGGCCCGGCGCCTGGCCGAGTTCTATGGTTTGCCCGAGGCTTACCTCGCCAAGCTGCTCAAGGCGCTGGTACGGGCGGGCGTGCTCAGCGCCACCAGCGGGCCACGTGGCGGTTTCCGGCTCGCCCGCCCGCCAGAGGCGATCACCGTCGCCCAGGTCGTCGAGGCCGTGGAGGGACAGAGCCCGCTGTTCCACTGCATGGAGATCCGCCAGCGCGGGCCGGTTCCCCTCACCGGGGCTGCCTGCCGCAAGCCCTGCGGCATCGCCAAGGTGATGCACCGGGCCGAGCGCGCCTGGCGGAAAGAGCTGGCCGCCACCACCGTCGCCGACCTGGTCGAGACGTCAGGCATCGGGGCCGTCACGCGGGTGAGCACGTGGTTGGCAACGCTCCCCGGCGCGTCGTGACCCGCGCCGTCGGCGCGGTGCCGGCAGCACGCAGGAGGCAGGACAGAATGAAGCTCGATCAGCGGATCCGGGAGGCCGAGACCCGGCTCTTCACACGCAGCGGCCTGCAGCCCGAGGAGTCGTTCCTCGACCTCGCCTCGGCTCAGGTGCGCCTGCGGGTGCTCAGCGTCGGGACAGGCACGCCGCTGCTGATGCTGCACGGCGTGACCCTCGCCGCCGCCGTGTGGGCGACCTGGCTCGCCGAGTTCGCCGGGTACCGGGCGCTGCTCGTCGAGCTGCCCGGGCATGGCCTGTCCGGGCCGGTGGCCTACCGGCCCGGCGCCGTGCGCGACCACACCCTGGGCCTGATGGACGCCATCTTCGACGCACTCGGCCTGGCCACCGCCCCGGTCGTGGGCCAC
Source organism: Streptosporangiaceae bacterium (assembly GCA_036824445.1). Classification (GTDB taxonomy): domain Bacteria; phylum Actinomycetota; class Actinomycetes; order Streptosporangiales; family Streptosporangiaceae; genus UBA9676. Next base: position 13,116 of record DAITAE010000022.1, read on the forward strand.
TCGCTGGGCGGGATGTTCGCACTGTGGTACGCGGCCGCGCGGCCGGGACGGATCGCCTCTCTGGCCGCTATCGGCGACCCCGCGGTCGCGCTGCCCGGCGCGGAGGTCCGGATGCCGCTGTCGCTCCTGACCGTCCCCGTGCTTAACGAGGCGATGCTGCGCGCCCCCGCGCCACGGCGGGTGTACCGGGGGCTGCTCGTCAAAGGGCTGAGCCCCGCCGCAGCGGCCGCGCCCAGCGAGCTGGTGGACGTGCTCCGCCTCGCGGCGCGCCGCAAGGGCAACGCCCGGACCGTCGCCTCGCTCATGCACGCGATCGACGGCTTCCGCCACCCCCGGGCGGCCAGCGTCATGACCGACGGCGAGCTGCGCCGGATCACCGCGCCCACCATGTTCTGCTGGGGGACGGACGACCCGTTCCTCGCCCCCGGACGGGCCCGTCCCGCCATCGCCAAGATCCCCGGAGCGGTGCTCCATGAGGTCCCGGGTGGCCACGGTCCCTGGCTGGATGATCCCGCAGGCTGCGCCAAGCTCGTGATCGGCCACCTCGCGGCGACGGGATTCCCGGCGTCTTAGCCCGCGCCGACGGACCGCTCAGCCTCCGCCTCGGCCCGTTGCTCCACGAAACGGGCCGCCCGAGCGCCGAGCGCCTCGAGGGTTGCAGCGAGGTCCTGCCGGGCCTGTTCGCCGTCGGAGTCCAGGCCCTCGGTCTCGAAGATCCGCCAGTGACGCACCAGTGGCATGATGACGTCGTCGTGGTGGATGCGCAGGTCGTAGATGCCCGACTTGGCTATCTGCGCTGCCTTGCGGGCGAAGCCCGGGATGACGCTGCCGGGCATCACAAAGCCAGCAACCTCGTCGGCGATCGCCCGCAGGGTCTGGCTCGGCGCGATCTCGAGCGCGGCCGTTACGAGGTTGCGGTAGAAGACCATGTGCAGGTTCTCGTCGGTCGCGATCCGGGCAAGCAGTTTCTCCGCGATGGGGTCCCCGCTGTAACGGCCGGTGTTGCGGTGTGAGACGCGGGTCGCGAGCTCCTGGAAGGACACGTAGGCGCAGGCGTTAAGCAGTGGCTTGTCCCCGGAGTCGAACCCCGCCTGCATCGTCGCCATCCGGGCGTGCTCGAGGTGTTCGGGGTCGACCCCGCGGGTGACCAGGAGGTAGTCACGGATGCAGGATGCGTGCCGGTACTCCTCCGCCGTCCACCGGTTCACCCATACGCCCCAGGGTCGCTGGCGGCCGAACGTGTTCCCGAGCTCCCGGTGGTAGCTGGGGAGATTGTCCTCGGTGAGCAGATTCAGCTCCAGGGCGGTGCGGGCGATCGGTGAGAGCGTGGACTGCTCGACGGACCACGGCTCGCCGCCGAGGACGGCGAAGTTCCGGCCCTCACTCCACGGGACGTACTCGTGCGGCATCCAGTCCTCGGCCGAGGCCAGGTGCCGGTCGAGGTTCTCCTCGACCGTGGCCTCGAGCTGCGTGAGCAGTGCCCGTGTCTCGAACTTCGTCATCAGATGCCCCTCCACAAGCGTGTCACACGCCGCCGGGACGACTGCACATGTTCTCACGGGCGGGGGTGCGGGTCTATCGTTGGTTCTCTGTCCGGAGGGGGGACTGCGCGATGAATCTCAACGTTGCGCTGCGCGAATCCATCGTCAAGGTCTGCGGTGTGCCCCCCGATCAGGTCGGCCCGGCCGCGACGCTGGAAGACCTGGGCATCGACTCCCTCGCCGCTGCGGAGATCATCACCGATGTCGAGATCCGGGCCGGGATCGAGCTGCCGATGGATGTCCTGCGTGGCCTGAGCCAGATGCGCACTGTCGGAGAGGTCGCCGCCCACCTGCAGTCCGGCGCCAGGCAGCCGCCTGTCCCTAGCGGGTCATGACCAGCTCCGGTCGGCTGGCGGCGATGGGCACCTCGCCGCCAGCGATCATGCGCCACTACGACCTGTCCGACGACTTCTTCCGGCTCTGGCTGGGCCCGGACATGGTGTATTCCTGTGGCTGGTGGGAAACCGGACACAACCGTGACTCGCTCGTCCAGGCGCAGCAACGCAAGATCGACTTCTTCGCCGGCCGCCTCGGGGTACGCGGTGGCCGCGTTCTCGACGTCGGCTGCGGATGGGGGGCACTCCTCGACCGGTTCGTCCGCGTCCACGGCGCCGTTTCGGGCGTCGGGCTCACTCTGAGCCCCAGCCAGGCCGACCACGCGGCCCGCAGGAACGTAGCCGAAGTGTCGTACCTGCTGCGCAACTGGGTCGACCATGAGCCTGACGAGCCATACGACGCGGTCACCTGCATCGAGGCGACGGAGCACTTCGCATCCGAGAAGCTGAGCCCCGACGAGAAGGTCGAGGTCTACCGCGCGTTCTTCGAGCGCGCCGCGTCGTGGCTGCGGCCCGGCGGGAGGATGGGCCTGCAGCTGATCTGCCTCGACAACGTGGGGCATGCCGGGAGCCGGCCGGGACGGGGCCCGGTCTCGGACCTCATCCTGGACGACATCTTTCCCGAGTCGATGCCCGCGTCACTGTCCGAACTCGTTCTGGGCTGGGAGACCCACTTCGAGCTCGATGAGTTCCGCGACCACCCTTCTCACTACCAGCGGACCTTCCGCGCCTGGACGCTCGCCTACCGGGAGCAGGAGGCGCTGGCGCGGGCGCTGGTGGGCCCAGACAAATGCCGCACCTACGCGCGGTATTTCGCGGCCGGTGAGGCCGCCTTCCGGCTCCGCGAGCACTCGCTGTACCGCGTCATCCTCACCAAACGCCCCGAGCCCAAGCGCTGGGCCATCATGGTGCGCCCGAGCGACATCCACCCGCAGGCAGCCCAGGGCACTGGCGCAGCCGGCGCTTCAGCCGGTGCGATCCGCTCCCACTACGACGTGTCCAACTCGTTCTACGAACTGTGGCTGGGCCCCACGATGATGTACTCCTCGGCGATGTGGGCCGGCGCGGCAGCCGGAGCGGATCTGGAGCGCGCTCAGCAGCGGAAGATCGACTTCTTCGCGGCCGGGGTGCTGGCCGGTCCCGGCTCTGGCCGGGTCCTCGACGTCGGCTGCGGCTGGGGCGGCAACCTCCGCAGGCTCGCCGAGGCGCACCGGGTCACCAGCGCCGTTGGGCTGACGCTGAGCGCGGCACAACTCGACTACCTCGCCCAGCACCCGGTCCCCGGAGCCGAAATCCGGCTGCAGGACTGGAACGACCACGACCCGGGCGAGCCGTACGACGCGATCTTCTCGTTCGGCGCGTTCGAGCACTTTGCCCGGGACGGGACGACCGGTCCTCAACGGATCGCGGCCTACCGCCGTTTCTTCCGCTCGTGCCGGGACTGGCTGGCCCCGGGGGGCCGGCTGGCGCTCGAGACGATCGCGCACGATGGTGCGCCGGACACGGACGCGCCCCTGGGACGTGGACCGCTGGGCGACTTCGTGCTCAACCTCTACCCGGAGTCTCTCTGCCCTCATCTGGGAGAGATCGTGCTCGGCTTCGAGCCCTTCTTCGAGGTCGAGGTGCTCCGCTCGGATCCGGGCGACTTCGCGTGCACGTGCCGGGCGTGGCTCACTGCACTGCGTGAGCGCGAGCACGAGGCCGCGGCCGCCGCCGGCGAACAGGTAGTACGGCAGTTCCGCCGCTATCTCGCCGCGTCGGAGATCCAGTTCCGGACGCGAACCGTCACGAACTACCGGCTGATACTTCATCGGCGGCCGGAAGTGCGCATATGACATCTGGGCAGGGTCAAGAGCCAGTCATAATTCCTAAATGGTCCGCCGCGCCGCGGCGGCCACCGAGGGGGAGGGAGCGGGGAATGCGCGATCATGGCCACGACAAGGAGGACCACGCGCGCACCGGGTCGGAAGCCGCGCCGAATAGCAGGCTTTCCCGGCGGCAGGTGATGACGGCATCGGCTGTGGTTGCCGGCGTGGGGGTGGCGAGCGTTCCGGCGCAGGCAGACGCCGCGACGGGCGGCCAGGCGGTGTCGCTGGGCGAACGCGGCACGACGACGGTCGAGTTCCGTGGCCGCGTCGCGCAGACCGGCTCCTCCGGCCAGAGCTTCACCAGCTACGGATACCTCATCCGGGCCAGCAACGCCGACGAGAGCGACCTGTTTAGCGGCACGCCGCTCAGCGAGACGACCGCGCTGCTGACCGCGTTCGCAACGGGGGACCTCCAGGCCCGCACCGTCGACATGTCGGTGCATGCCCTCGACATCGTGGGCACGATGACCATCTACCAGCGCAGCACGCCGGGAGCCAGCTTCAGTGACCCGTCGTCCTTCCAGGTCGGCACGCCGGTTGCCGTCTACGACATGACGCTGCAGGACGTCCTCACCGTCTTCGCGCCGGCCCAGGGTCTTCCCACCCTCACCGGTGACATGCTGCAGACGGCCGCGCACACGCTGTCCGGCCCGCTGGCCGGCCAGAAGTTCGGCCGCCGGGGGGCTCGCCTGCGGTTCTTCGCCACCGGGCTCGGTGCCCTGACCGACGCTGCGAAGCCCAATTCGCAGCTGGAGATCGCCGGCAACTGGTCCATCGAGTAGCGGCGGCCCGTGACACCCCTGGACCGTCCCGCCCCGGTCGCCGTCGTCGGGGCGGGGGTGAAGACGCCCGCCGGCAACGGCGTAGGCGAACTGTGGCGGAACCTGTGTGCCGCCCGGCCATCGGCCGAGGTGTTCGAGGACGACCGGCTGCCGCCAGGGACGGCAGCGCTGGTGTGCCGGGTCAGCGGCTTCGACCCGGCCGCCCACCTCACGCCCATCGAGGTGCGGCGGCTGGACAGGTCCCATGCCCTCGCCATCGGCGCCGCGGCCGACGCCCTCGGCCAGTGCGCCGCGCTGCCGGAGCCGGCCCGGCGTGCGGTGGTGTGCGGCGTAGGGCTCGGCGCCGCGTCGACCTACGAGGAGCAGGCGTCGAGACTCCTCGGGCAGGGAGTGCGCGGGCTGAGCCCGCTGACCATCCCCATGGTCATGCCGAGCTCGG
>DAITAE010000407.1:0-4579 GCA_036824445.1 Streptosporangiaceae bacterium
GCGCCCTGGCGTACCCGAAGACGGCTGGCGAGCTGGTGGCGCTGATCGCGGGCACCGTGACCGCCGCCCTGCTGGGGATGTTGGTGCGGTCGCGGCGGGCGCAGTTGGGCGCGCTGCGCGATCGTGCCGCCGCGCTGGAGCGGGAGCGGGAGTCGGCCGCAGCCCGGGGCGCGGCCGAGGAGCGGCTGCGGATCGCGCGGGACGTGCATGACCTGGTGGGCCACGCGCTGAGCGGGATCGCTGTGCAGTCCAGCACCGCGCGGCTGGCGCTGGACGCGGGCCGGTTCACCGCGGCGCGGACGGCACTGTCGGCGGTGGAGTCGGCCAGCCGGTCCGCGCTGACGGAGATGCGGCAGCTGCTTGGCGGGCTCCGGGCCGGGGACGCGGGCGAGTACGGCCCTACCCCGGGGCTGGCGGATCTGCCCAGCCTGGTTGAGGGCCTGCGCGCGCAGGGGGTGCCGGTGGCGCTGTCGGTCGGCGAGCTCGGTGAGGTGCCCGGCGCCGCCTCCCTCGCCGCCTACCGGGTGGTGCAGGAGGCACTGACCAATGCGGTCAAGCACGCCGCCGGCAGCCAGGTGACGGTGGCAGTGGCGGCGTCAGGCGGTGCCCTGCTGGCTACGGTTGAGGACTATGCGCAGCACGCGGCCCCGCAGGGCGAGCGGGTAGAGGGCCATGGGCTGGCCGGCATGCGCGAACGTATCGCCGGGCTCGGTGGTGAGGTCAGTGCCGGGCCGGCGGGCGACCATCCGGGCTGGCGGGTCCGGGCCCGCATTCCTTACAGCGGGGAGGGTGGGGCATGACCGTCCGGGTGGCGATCGCCGATGACCAGTCGCTGGTGCGCGATGGCTTCCGGGTCCAGCTCGGCCTGGCCAGCGACATGGCGTTCGCCGGTGAGGCGTCCACAGGAGAGCAGGCGGTCGCTGTCGCCCGGCGGGAGCACCCGGATGTGATCTTGATGGATGTCCGGATGCCGGTGCTCGACGGCATCGAGGCCACCCGGCGTATCACCGCCGACCCACAGACGTCGGGGGTCAGGGTGCTGGTGCTGACGACGTTCGATGTGGACGAGTACGTGTTCGCGGCGCTGCGGGCCGGGGCGAGCGGGTTTCTGCTCAAGGACGCGACGCCGGAGGAGCTGCTCGCGGCGATCCGTGTCGTCGCCTCCGGAGAGGCGCTGCTGGCCCCCGCTGCGACCCGCCACCTGGTCGACGCCTTCGTGTCCCGGCCCAGCCTGGGCCGCCCGGACGCCCGGCTGGTGGGCGAACTCACCGGCCGGGAACGCGAGGTGCTGCGGCTGGTCGCGCAGGGCCTGTCCAACGCCGAGATCGCTGGCCGGCTGGTGGTGAGCCCGGCGACCGCCAAGACCCATGTCAGCCGGATCCTCACCAAGCTCGGCCTGCGCGACCGGGCCCAGCTCGTCATCGCCGCCTACGAATCCGGGCTCATCACCCCCGGCGGCTGACCGGAGCACTCCGGCCGCGTACATCCCGTGGTGTATCCCATAGGCCGCAGTCGTATGCGTGAGTGCGTCCCGGCGGCCGACGCCGAATGTGGCAGCGCTCCCTAGCGTCGAAGCTGCCCACATTCACCACGTCTTCAGGGGGAACCGTGATGAGCACCATCGCCCTCGAGGCGCTGACCAAGCGGTACGGCACCATCACCGCGGTCAACGACCTCACGTTCCGGCTGGCACCGGGCCGGATCACCGGGTTCCTCGGCCCGAACGGAGCCGGGAAATCGACCACGATCCGTGTCCTGCTCGGCCTGGCCCGGCCGACTTCTGGCCGCGCCACCATCGGCGGGCGCCCTTACGCCGAGCTGCGCGACCCGCTCCGGCAGGTTGGCGCGCTGCTCGACCCGAACGTGTTCCATCCGGGGCGCTCGGGCCGGATGGCGCTGCGGATCGCCGCGCGGCCCGCCCGGATCCCCGGCCAGCGAGTCGAGGAGGCACTCGACCTCACCGGGCTCACCAGTGCCGCGCACCGCCACGTCGGCGGCTACTCGCTGGGCATGCGGCAACGGCTCGCGCTGGCCGCCGCGCTGCTCGGCGACCCGCAGACCCTCGTCCTGGACGAGCCGGCCAGCGGCCTCGACCCCGAGGGCGTGGCCTGGCTGCGCGGGCTGCTGCGCGGCCTCGCCAACCAGGGCCGCACCATCTTCGTCTCCAGCCACCAGCTCGCCGAGCTGGCGCAAACCGCCGACGACGTGGTCATCATCAACCAGGGCCGGCTCATCGCAGCGGGCCCGATGGCTGGCCTGCTCGAGCGCAGCCAAGCCTCCTCCCTCGAAGACCTCTTTCTCGGCGCCACCTCCCCCCACACCCAAGCCGCCCATCCCGGGTTCACCCGGCCAAGGAGCCTGTCATGAGAGCACTCATCGCCGCGGAGCTGCTCAAGCTCCGCAGCACCCGAAGCGCCTGGATCCCACTCGCCGCCGCGCTCGCAGCCGCCGTGATCGCAGTCATAGCCAATACCTCAACTGCCGGCCACGGCGGCAACCCACCACTGTCCCCCGCCGCACTGCCAGATCTGCTGCGCTCATCGGGCGGGCAGCTCGTCGACGGGGCGCTGCTGCTCGCCTGGATCGTGCTGTCCGCGGGGGAATTCCGGCACCGCACCTCGGTGACCACCTTCCTCGGCCAGCCCCGGCGGCTGCGCGTCGTGTCCGCCAAACTCGCCGCCGCCGCCCTGACCGGCGCCGCGGTCGGCCTGCTCGCCGAAGCGCTCAGCGCCGCCACCTCTGCCGCCGTGCTGTCCGCACACCACGTGCCGCTGCACTGGGCCCAGCCAGGCGTGCCCGGCGCGGTCATCACTGTGCCGCTGCTCGCCGCCCTTTACGGCGTGCTCGGCGCCAGCCTCGGGCTCCTGCTGCGCAACACCGCCGCCGCGCTGGGCCTGGCACTGATGTGGGCATTCGTCGTCGAGGGGATACTCCCGGTACTGATCCACGTGCCCGGTGTGGTCCGCTGGCTCCCCCAAGCCGCCGCGAACGCCGTGCTCCACGGCGCTTCCGCCACCACGCTGCCCGCAGGCGTGGCGCTCGCGGTCCTGGCCGGTTACGCGGTCGTGCTGGCAACCGGCGGCGCGCTGGTCACCACCCGGCGAGAGATCGGCACCGCCACAGGATGACCAGCGCGCCGCCGGACAGCGTGTTCAGGTGCCGCAGTAGGTGATGTACGGAGCGCCGCCCGTAGGTGCCGGTTCGGCGTAATCCTCCAGGCCAGGCCGCTCCTCGAAAGGCCGGGAGACCGCACCGAGCAGGCGGTGGAACGGCCTCATGTCACCAAGGGCCGCCTGCGCGAGCGCCTCCTCGACGCGGTGGTTGCGCGGAATGTAGACGGGGTTGACCCGGTCCATCGCAGCGGCGACCGCGGTCCGGCCCGCCGGCAGCACCGCCGCGCGGCGGTCGGCCCACGTGTCGAACGGCTCCGGCTGTGTGAACATCGTCCGGGCGGTGCCGGCCGACAGCGCGCGGAAGAACTGCGTGAAGTCCACCTTCTGCGCGCGCATCAGCTCCAGGAGGTCCGTCACGAGCTCCCGGTTCGGCGCCGCGAGCCCGAGCTTGGCCGCCATGCCCTCGTCCCAGTGCCGCTCGCAGGCAGCGGCGAATCCGCTCAGGACCTCTGCGGCCGCCTCGGCCGCGGCTTCGCTGTTCTCGTCGATCAACGGCAGCAGTGTCTCGGCCAGCCGGGCCAGGTTCCACTGCATGATCGCCGGCTGGTTGCCGTAGGCGTAGCGGCCGTCGTGGTCGATGGAGCTGAACACCGTCGCCGGATCGTAAGCGTCCATGAACGCGCACGGGCCGTAGTCGATCGTCTCGCCGGAGATCGTCGTGTTGTCCGTATTCATGACCCCGTGCACGAACCCGGCCAGCATCCACCGGGCCACCAGCGATGCCTGCGCCCAGGCCATGCGCCGGAGCAGGTCGAGGTAGCGGTCCGGGGCATCAGCGGCCTCCGGGTGGTGCCGGCGGATGGCGTAGTCGGCCAGCGCGCGCAGCCGCTCCCGGTCGCCGGACGCGGCAGCGTACTGGAACGTGCCCACCCGCAGGTGGCTCGCGGCGACCCGGGTAAGCACCGCACCCGGCAGCGCTCTCTCGCGAAGAACCCGCTCGCCGGTAGCCACCACCGCGAGCGCCCGCGTGGTCGGGATCCCCAAGCCCTGCATGGCCTCACCGATCAGGTACTCGCGCAGCATCGGGCCCACCGCGGCCTTGCCGTCGCCGCCGCGCGCAAACGGGGTGCGCCCCGACCCTTTCAGGTGCAGGTCGCGGCGGCGGCCGTGGATGTCGATCACCTCGCCGAGCAGCAGCGCCCGGCCGTCCCCGAGCCGGGGCACATAAACACCGAACTGGTGACCGGCGTAAGCCTGGGCGACCGTTGCGACTCCCTGCGGGACCTGCCCCACCAGCAGCAAAACTCCCCACGACTCCCGCAACGCCGCGGGATCGGCACCCAGCTCGATCGCCAGCTCATCGTTGAGCACCAGCAGCTCCGGAGCGGGCACCGGCGCCGCCGCCCACGGCACGGACAGGCCCGGCACCTCGCGAGCGTAGGAATCATCGAACCGGAACAAGGTCG
>DAITAE010000408.1:0-4577 GCA_036824445.1 Streptosporangiaceae bacterium
CGCCTTTAGAGTGTGTCCATGACGGGCGAGGTGGCGCCGCTGGGGCACGGCAACGACGCGGCCCCATCTGACGAACTGCGTGCGTCGCACGAGGACCGGGATCGGGTCGCCGAGCTGCTGCGGACAGCCGCGGGTGACGGTCGGCTGACCGCCGAAGAGCTCGATGAGCGGCTCGAGAAAGCGCTGACCGCGCGCACCTATGGCGAGCTCGCGGCGCTGGGCAGAGATCTGCCGGCCGCACCGGGTTTCCCGGCGGGCAGGCCGGCCGCGGAGCCGAAGAGCCTCATCCGCATCGAGCGCCGGAGCGGCAGCGCGAAACGGGACGGCCGCTGGCTCGTGCCGCAACGGATTGAGGTCCGGGTCACGAGCGGCCGCGTCAAACTCGATTTCACCGAGGCGGTGATCACGCAGTCGTCGCTCCAGATCGACGCCGACGTCCGCAGCGGCTCGCTCAAGCTGGTGACGAAGCCCGGCATTGTGGTCGACACCGATGACGTGGCGGTCCGCAGCGGCAGCGTCAAGGTCCGGGCTCCGTGGGGCCCGGAGGTGCCCGGCATCCTGCAGGTCCAGGTGTCAGGCAAGGTCGGCAGCGGCAATATCACGGCACGCCCGCCCCGCCGCAACTTCTGGCAGTGGCTCCTGCGCCATCCCAGGCCCTATGCGCCCGCCGCGCCCTGACCCGGCGGCGGCCCAGCGGGCGAGCCTCCTGATCGCCGTCGGGCCCCGGCCAGCTGAGTGGGCCGCCGATGCGATCCGCAGGGGCGGCGGGGAGGTCGTCGCCCTCGACCGCAACCCGGTCGGCCTGGTCTGGACGGACGGCGCAACGACGGAGAGCCTCCGCACAGTGATCGCGGCACACCCCGAGATCTCGTGGGTACAGCTGCCGCAGGCGGGCGTGGAAACGGTGGCCGAGTCCGGGGTCATCGACCGCGAGCGGCGGTGGACCTCGGCAAAGGGCGCCTACGCCGAACCGGTTGCCGAGCACGCGCTCGCGCTGCTGCTGGCGGGGCTGCGCCAGCTGCCCACGCGGGCCCGCGCCCGGTCCTGGGGCGAGCCGGCCGGGGTCAGCCTGTTCGACCAGCGGGTCACGGTCGTTGGCGGGGGAGGCATCGCCACGGAACTGCTGCGCCTGCTCGGGCCGTTCCGCGTGGACGTGACCATCGTCCGGCAGCGGCCCGAACCGCTCGCCTGCGCCTCCCGGACGGTCGGCGACGACCGGCTGCTGGAGGCCCTGGCCGGCGCGCGGGCGGTGGTGCTCGCGCTGGCCCTCACCCCGCACACGCGGAACTTGATCGGCCCAGCGGCGCTCGCGGCGATGGACCAGGACGCGTGGCTGGTCAACGTGGCCCGTGGCGGGCTGGTCGACACCGCGGCGCTCCTGCACGCCCTGCGGTCCGGGCAGATCGGCGGCGCCGCGCTCGACGTGACCGACCCCGAGCCGCTGCCGGCGGGCCATCCCCTCTGGGACCTGCCCAACTGCCTCATCACCCCGCACACCGCCGACACCGAGGAAATGACCCGGCCCCTCCTCGCCAACCGGATCGCTGAGAACGTCCGGCGGCTGACCACGGGCCAGGAACTGGTCGGCCAGGTGGATCCAGACCTCGGTTACTGACCCTGGAATAATCGCGGTCGCGCTCGCGATCTGCGAATGGACGCAACCGATAGGACCGCTGGCGAGGAGGGCTGCGTGGACTCGGGCACACCGGACGGCTGGCCGCTGACGTTCACCGCGCTGGCCGCCTGGTGGCGGCGTTCCTTGAGCCGCCGCTCTACGCCGGCCATCACGAGCACGGATTCGGCACCCTCTACACGGCCGTGTACCGGGCCGCGGACCTGACGCTCGAATACCGGTGGCCCGGCTCGTCCTGGCGGCACTCGATCGGCTCGTTCAGCAGCGGCCAGCACCAGGTCGTGCTCGGCGGCCGCCCGTGCCCGCAGCCCTAGCGGCCCGGCGCCGCGGCACGTCGGCCTACCCCGGCGGCACGTCCAGCGCTGGGTTCCGGTCGAAGAACCCGGCTGGCTTGAGCCAGAACGAGACCCGGTCAACCGGCATGACCGGCCAGTCCTCCGGCCGGGTGATGTGGTGGATGCCGAACACGTACCAGAGCACGACGTCGGTGTTCTCGATGGGCCGGTTCGCCGCGGTCCACCTGGGCAGCCCCGAGTCGCCGTCGCTGAGGTTCGGGAAATCGCCGCACGGCCAGCGCTCGTCCTCGCGGTACGGCGTGACCCACAGGGTGTGGCCGATCGCTCCGGCCTGCCGGAGCACCGGCGATGAGCGGTCCAGCAGCGGCGGGAAGCTGCCGGCCGGGATCAGCTTGTACCCGACGGGGACCCCCAGGCTGGACCGGACCGCGTCGTTGACGACCGTCCAGCATCGCTGGGCCTGCCAGTCGTAGTCCTGCTTGCCCTCCTGTTCCGTGCGCAGCGGCGTGCTGCGGACGACCAGGCCCAGCCCGTCCGGGTTGCCGGGGCCGACCGGCAGCGCCGCCGACTCGGACACGTGCACCGTGTTGCCCGGGCCGTCCACGTCCAGGTCGAGCCGGGCGACGATGAAGTGCTGGTGGAAGGGTGCGTAGGTGCGCTCGTCCACCAGCGTGCCGCAGGGCGGCTGGCGGCCGCCGGGAAAGGACGAGGTGACCATGATGCCGGTGGCGCGGACCTCGCACTCGATGCTGCCGTCCTGGTAGAAGCGCCAGTAGACGAGGTACTCGTAGTTCGCGACGGTGACGTGGAAGGACACTACGAGGCGCCGCGCGCGGCGCACCTCCGCGCCGGACACGTGGTCCACGTGCTTCCACAGGACCCCGTCGTCCTCCTCGTGGATGCAGATGGCGTTCCTGATCGTGCGCGGCTTCCCGGCCGTGTCGTGCACCACCGCGTCCAGGTAGGCGATCTCGCCCAGGCAGTCGCAGCCGAGCGCGAGGGAGGTGGTCATGAACCCGAGGCCCCATTCGCCAATGTCGAACGCCGTCCTGCGGTAGTGGTCAATGGTGGTGTCCCGGTAGGGCACGATCATCTCGGCGAACGAGAGCCGGTGCGCGACCGGCCGGAGCCGGCCGGCGTCGTGAAACCCTACCTCGTGCAGGACCAGCCCCTCCCGGTGGTTGAAGCCGATCCGCATCCGCCAGTTCTGCCACGAGAGCACCCTGCCGCCCAGGCGGAACGAAACCCCGTCGGGCTGGCTCACGACCAGCGGGCTCACCGTCCGCAGCGGGCCTGGCAGGAGCCTTGGCAGGTACTCGCCCCTGACGTCGGGCAGCGCGGCGGGGTCCCCGCGGCGGAGGCTGTCTTCGAGCTCGAGCAGCGCCATGCGGTTGAGGTCGACGATGGGGTGCAGCCCGGTGACGTGGTGGGCGTAGGGGTTTCCGCCCGCGGCGCCGCGGTACCAGACGTCCGCCCAGCCGAGCCGCAGGCCGCGGTAGCGCTCTGGGACGTTGTGCGCCCGGTACGCCCACACGTCCGTGAGGACGCGGGCCGGGTCGGTGATCCCGCGCCGGGCGAGCGCGGCGGCGAGCTGAGCGTTGCTGCGGAGCATCTCGTCGCATTCGGACCACTCGTCCACCGTGATGTTCGGCTGCTGGCCCGGCAGGTGCTCCCAAATCTCTACTGTGGCGTCGGCCAGGCACACCACGGCCCGGTACACCTGGCCGTCGTCCCGGTTCCAGCAGACGGCCTGCGCCTTGCGCACGCTTGGCGCGCCGGTGCCGTTGGCCGCCAGCGCGTCCTTCCCCGGCTCGATGAGCTCGATCGACGCGAAGCGCCAGCGTGAGCCCAGCCCCCGGGCATGCCGCAGCGCGGCGGCGACCGCCCGGAACTCCTCGGCCGTGAGCGGGTCGAGCGGGTGCGGCGCGGCGGCCAACGGTCAGGCCATCTTGAACGCGAGCAGGCTGCCCGGCTGGCGTTGCTGCGGGACCGGCCGCGCGCCGGCGAACTCCGCCCGCAGGCCGGCGGCCCACTGCTTGCAGCGTTCCTCGAGCCGGTTGTCGTCGGTCTGCAGCCGGCCGCGCGTGACCAGGGCACCCATATCCGCGCCGTGGTAGCGGTAGTCGCCGGCGGCCAGGATGCGCAGGTAAAAGGCCTCCGATTCACTGACGATCCCGTGCCAGTCGTTTCCCCAGCGGCGGAAGGCGGTCGTTCCGTCGGGCCCGAGGCGGTAGATGCCCGTCCGGGGCGCCTGGGTGAGCAGCTCGACCTGGTCGCCGGTTTCCTTGATGATGATCTGGCTCCAGACGTCGACGCTGGCCTCGCGGGACCAGCGCTCGTTGATCTCGCCGATGTCGACCTCGTAGTCGATGTCGAGGTACTCGAGCAGGTGGAAGAGGAACAGCGGCAGGTCCGCGTAGGCGCCGGCCGTGACGTTCGTCATCGAGCTGATGCCGCTGATCCGTGGGTTGAGCTCGCCCAGGTACAGCTCGCCCGTGCCGGTGTCGACGAGGTAGTCGACCTCGAAGAAGCCGACGTAGCCCTCGGCGGCGAGCCGGTCGCCCAGCCGGCGGGTGAACTCCCTCGCCTGCTGTTTTTGTGCGCTCGTGAGCGTCGCCGGGTAGTCGTTGCCGGCCCAGCCGCCGCGG
>DAITAE010000409.1:0-4567 GCA_036824445.1 Streptosporangiaceae bacterium
TCAGCAAATAACGTACGGGCGACGGATCGTCCACTGGAGCAAGGCGCAGACAGCAAGAACAACCTGGTCGCACTAGTAACAGGTAATGAGCCCTTATCGTCACCGGCAGCAGTCCCCGCTGTGGGTGACCCAGCACAGGCGACGAGCCACGCGAGCGCACCCCTGCCGGCCGCCCACGGTGACGGAGGGTACCGGAGAGGTAGCCAGAAGCCCGGGGCCGACCAATCCCGGCACTGGCGAAATGATCACGGCGACTCGGCAGCTTCGGTACGTCCGGAGGCCTCGAGGGATTACGCTCTGCAATCATGAGGGCTGAGGAAGGTTCCCTTTCTTCCGCATACGGCGCTTCGGATCCGGCCGATTTCGGGCTTGCTGACGACGAAGCCGACCTCAGCCTGGCGTGGGACGCCGCGGAACGGTATGCGGTCAGGCTGCTCCGGCAAGCCCTGCCCGAGGCGCGATGGGTGCCAGCACCCGTGGCGGATCTGAGTGATGCCGCTGCGCGCATCAGGTCGGCCGTTCGCAAATGGCCGTACAAGCAGCTGGCCCGGGCCGCGTGGGGCCGCACTCGGCCGCCAGCCGATGACACGGAGCTTTGGCTCGACGCAACCGCGGCCATGGCGACGATGCGGCACCATCTGGACATCGATTCGCCGCCGCTGGCGCCTGTGTCCGTGCTCCGCCCGGCTGACTGGGCAGGCGCGGTGATCGGCATGGTTCGTTCCGGGGTCAACTCGGCCGTTACTGCTGAGGATCTCGTCTGTTATGCCAGAGAATCCCTGGACGTCGCGGACACACGGGAAGCCGATGAGGCCGGCCCCGCCTACGATCCCTTCGCCAGCGTTGCCGAGGATGACAAGTCGCTCCTCCGCGCGTTCGAGGCCGCGCTGCCGCTCTGGGAGGCCGTCGGCGCGATCAGCGATGCCTGGTGGCTGACCGGGCTTGGCTGGTGGGGACTGCCCAGGGCACTGGCCCGGGCCTGGAACGGGGACTTCGACTCCGACTGGGCGAACACCGCAGAAGTGGACCGCCAAGAACGGGTGTGGCCTGGCGATGAGCCGAATCCAGAGGACCTCGGCATCCGCCGCCCACCGCTCGCCTTCTGATTGTCCGCCGACGGCGCCACACACGCCTCGCCTGCCACGGAAATCATTCGCCGCGGAGCGGAAAGCATCCCGGCGCGAAGCGCAACGCTCACCGATCGGTCACATAGCGGGCACGCGGTCGCAATCAGGCATCCTCGTGAGGCAAGGCCGAACGTGAAAGACAGGCCAGCCGAGCGGATTCGAGGCGTGGAGCGGGTGACGGGATTGAGCCCGCACTACTATCAGCTTGGAAATCCGACTGATCGGGGACGTTGACCACCCTGACCTGGGCACGAGGCGCACCGCTAGTGACCGTCATGAACCTCACCACACCAGGGTCAATGGCCGCTAATGGCCTGCGGGTCTGATCGCTTCGGGTACTGGTCTCAGTGAACGCTCTCACGCCGCGGTCTCGGTCCTGCTCATGACCTCCCAGGCGAACCTTCGCCCGCGTTGGTGGACCGGGTGTACCAGGTGGTCGTAGGCCGCTTCATGCCGGTCGCCCAGGACCACGCGTTCTGAAGCCAGCGTCTCGAACGCCTCGATCGCCGGGTCCATCGTCCAGCCGTCGTAGTCGTAACCGAAGATCACAATGGCCTTACGGCCGGGCAAGCCCGACGCGGCCGAGGCCGGGCTGCGCGTGCTCACCGACCCGGCGCTCTGGGGCACCTGCCCGCCCCGGTGTCGCGGTGGACGAGGTAACCGCGGCATAGGTGGCATCGGCGGCCGGCCTGTTCCATCCCGCGCTCACATCCCTGCCCGGCGCGCTGTGCTGGCGCGTCGATGAAGGGAGCAAGCAGCGGCAGGCGCTGGATCGCGCCCGGTATCGGCAGGTAACAGGACGATTCGCTACCGTTCACGGATGCGGATCGATCATGAAGGTGCGGAGTTCCGCTACCGCCAGCTCGCCAACCTCCTGCGCGCGGCCATCAAATCCGGCTGCTACCCCCCGGGCGCCGCATCCCCTCCGTCCGGGCACTCATGCAGGACACCGGCATGGGCGGGATGACCGTGCAGCGCGCGATCCATGTCCTCGTCGAGGAGGGTCCGCTCTACACGGTCCCCGGCCGCGGCACATTCGTAATGGAGCCGAAGCCGTTGGTAGCGCCCCACCCTACGGATGGTTAGGGGCTGGCGCGGGCCGCTCAACCGTCCGCCGTCCTGAACGTCGCCAGTGCTGACGAACTAGCCGAGTACCTCGAAGAAGCGTCCAGCCGATAAGCCACGCCGGGCCCGTGTGCATCACGGGCCGCATTGGGCAGCGTAGCCAGACGTGCCCCGGCCCGGGTCTGACGCATCCCGCTCACCGGGCCGAGGCACCTTTCATGCCCGTCTGCCGGCTGCGTTAACCCTGCTGCGGCTCGTGCCGCGTGGACTGAGGGAGCCCGCGGGCACTGCGTCGGGGGGGATGCGCGTAGCTGCGGCTCCCGGCCACGCAGGAGGAGACGCGCGGCCCTTGGGAGAGCCAGAGGGCATCAAAAGACCCGTTACAACGATCACCGGTGGCAGCGGTGCCCCCGGGGAGCCCATCAGGGATTCGCACGCTTTGATCCCAGGCCTACCCGGCTCCCCGCCGCTGCCCCGGCAGATCAACCCACCTGAGTACGCCGGTGCAGAGACCGAATGCAGAACGTGTGGAGTCGATGTGGAGCATCCCTATCTCCGGCGTCCTGCAGGCCGGCCTGATCGCCGCCGGGATTATGGTGCGTGTAGGCGCCCCGGCCGGGTGGGCCTACTCGCCTGGCGGTGGCGCCGCCCGCAGACAGACGCGGCCCGCGCCATGCCTTGGCCCCCCCGAGGGTGGCGCGGGCCGCCCAGCCGCTCCCGAAGGCGCGGCGAACGCCCGTAAGAGGTCCACCGGCACCTGGACGGCGTGCCCGCCGAAGACATCGCCGCCACCCTCATCCGCCGGGAAGGGTGAACCCGCCGCGGCGCCCGTGCGTCCCCTACACACCCCCGCGGAACAGGCAGGCGGGCCATGCACGAGAAGCGGGAGAAGCACACCGGCCGCCATATGCGGCCGCGGCGGTGGCGCCTCGCGCTGCTGTGGCTGGCCATGCTCGTGCTGCTGGTCTTGGCGGCTGCGGTCGTGGTCATCGCCGCCTACCGGGCCGGCGCAGGCAGCGGCTAACCCTGCCCCCGGCCGCCATCGGCGTACACGGAGGCGCCGCCGGGAGGCCCAGGCGTACCCGCCCGGCCGGAGACCTATCCGGGAAGCTCGCGTAGCCGCGAACGCCGCTCCCCTCGGCAGAACTTGCCGCAGCCCTGTCCTTGGAACCTATGTCCTTGCAATCCAGTTGCTCGTCTCACACCGGGACACGCTCGCCAGGGCGCAAGGCGGACGAGATCCCCGTCCGGATGAGCTCCGCCAATTCCGGCTCGTGCCGTGGCCGGTACCACACCGACCGGCGGTCCGGCGCCTGGTATGTGAGCGTCTGGTGTCTAGGGCGCGGCAGGCGCGGCCAGCTGCAAGTAGGGATGAGCGGCCGTGAGCGCCCCCTCGTCCTCGCCGTCATCGCCGCCCTGGCCGCGTGGGTGGGGTCGCTGTACCTGCGCCCGTTCGGCCGCTGCGGCAAATGCGCGGGCCGCGGCCACATCAAGAGCGGCACCATCCACCGGCTCGCCCGCAAGATCCGCGACGGCCGCCAGGCCGCTGCCCGCTACCAGGAGGACAGCGATGGAACACCCTGACGGCGCACACACCCACGGCAGCGGCGGGAGCGGCCTCGGGGCGGCCCTGCTCGTGATCCTGGGCGCGGCGCTGTTCATCAACGCCGCCCCAGTGCTCCTCGGCGCCGCGGCCGAGCTGCTGCATGTTTTCCTGATCGTGGCTGGGGTAGTCGTGGGCACGGGTGCCGCCGGCGTGGTGGGCCTGCCCACCTGGCGGTGGCGCCGCAAGCGGCTGACCGCGGCCCGGGCACGCACTCCAGGGAGCCGTGCACCCGCTCCCCGCAGTAGCGCGGGCCGCTCAGCCGCTCCCGGAGCCGCGGCCTGTGATCGAGCGGCCGGCCGTGCACCTGCACTTTCACGGTGTGAACGCTGAGGACGTGGCCGTGATCATCCGCCAGCAGCAGCCCGCCGCCCAGCCAGCCATCGAGGAGGACTGACCCAGGTTGCTGGGCCTGCCAGCGGTCACGGTGAGAGGCTCACACCATGACGACCACCAACCACTACGGGGAAGCCCGGGACATGCTGCAAAGGACGGACCGCCGCTCCGCTACCAGCCAGCATGACCTCGCCGCAGCGCAAGTACACGCCATGCTCGCGATCGCAGACGAGCTGAGGAACATCCACAATGAGCTGGCGGAAATACGTGGGCGGCCTGTCACCCGGCCCGGCGGCAATCCCTAACCCGGCGAACCCCAGTGGCCTGGCAGCGCGTCTACTACGAACGCGGCGGAGAGCCTGCGGCTGTCCACGGGGGTGGATTACGGCGCCGCAGGCTCCCCCGGCCACGCGGGGAACAAACGCGCGGCCATGGT
>DAITAE010000410.1:0-4557 GCA_036824445.1 Streptosporangiaceae bacterium
CCAGATGCACCGCACCGCGACCGGGCGGATCGCCGGGCCGGACAGGCCGCCGGTGGTCCCCGCCAGCACGGGGCGCATGGTCTCAGTGTCGATCGCCATGCCAAGCAGCGTGTTGATCATCGAGAGCCCGTCGGCGCCCGCCGCCACGCAGGCGCGCGCGATCGCGACGATGTCGGTGACGTCGGGCGACAGCTTGGCGAACACCGGGATGTCATAACGCAGCCGGCCGCGGACCGCATCGACCACGGCGGCCGACGCTCCGGGGTCGCAGGCGAAGACCTGGCCCCGGTCCTCGACGTTCGGGCACGAGATGTTGAGCTCCACCGCCGTGACGCCGGACGCGTCGGAGAGGCGGCCGGCCAGCTCGGCGAACTCCTCGACCGTGCCGCCGGCGATCGACACCACCGCCCGCGCCCCCCTCGACAGTAGCCAGGGCAGGTCGCGCTGCAGGAACGCGTCGATGCCGGGGCCCTGCAGGCCGATCGAGTTGAGCATCCCGCTGGGTGTTTCGGCCATCCGCGGCGTCGGGCGGCCCGCGCGCGGGTCCAGCATGACCGACTTCGTCACGACCGCGCCGATCTTGGCGACGTCGAAGTAGTCCGCCAGGTCGCGGCCCGAGCCGGCGCAGCCCGACGCGGTGAGGATGGGGTTGGGCAGTTCGACATGCCCCAGCCTGGTCCGCAGATCAATCGCCACGGGCGAACCTCCCCGAGCCCAATCGCCGGGCGAGCCTCCCCGGCGTGGCCGGGCGGTCGGCCGGCTGCGGCTCGGGTGGCTGCGGCTCGGGCGGCCGGCGCGGTTTCCAGCCCGGCGCACCGAGCGCGTCGAAGGGAACCGTGCCGACATCGTCCCAGCGGACCAGGTCGCCCTGGAAGACCGGCCCGTCCACGCAGGACCGCACCATCCTGGTCACCCCGTCCTCCCCGACCACGGGGAGGACGCAGGTCATGCAGACACCGGTCCCGCAGGCCATGGACTCCTCCACCAGAACCTGCGTCGGGATGTCGTAGCGGCCCGCCACCGCCGTCACCTGGCGGAGCATCCCCATCGGGCCGCAGGCGTAGATCACATCGGTCCTGCACTCGTGGATGACCTGGCTGAGCATGTCGGTGACAAGCCCGCGCACTCCCATCGAGCCGTCCTCGGTGGTGATCGTCGCGGTCCGGCCGCCGCGGCGGGCGCTGAGCGCGCCGAATACCCGGTCGGCGCTGGCGGCGCCGAGCAGGAAGTCGACCGTGCAGCCGCGGCCGCGCAGCCGGTCCGCCAGTGGGAACAGCGGGGCACTGCCGTATCCGCCGCCGACCAGCAGGCAGTTCATCGGGTCGCGGGGAACGGGGAACGGCCGCCCGAGCGGCCCGGCGATGTCGATCATGTCTCTCGTGCGCCGTTCGGCGAGCCAGCGGGTGCCCGGGCCAACGACGGCGAACACGAACTCGACCGTGCCGCCGTGGTCGGGCCGCACCCCGTGGATCGAGAACGCGCGGCGCAACAGCATCGAGGTCGCCGGGCCGCCCACCGCGATCGCGACGAACTGGCCCGGCCGGAACCTGGCCGCGATCCCCGGCGCGACCACCGTCATGGCGTAATACGCGTCGACCCTGCGCACGGTGAGCACCGTCCCGTTGACCTGGACTCGGGTGGGCCCGGCGCCTTTCTCGGCCGGCCGGGTGGGTCCGCTCGTCATGGCTCACCGCCCGCCGCCGCGCCGGCCCCGGCCGGGCCACCAGCCACCTGGCCGCCCGGCGCCGTGGCACCCGCGACAGCGCCGCCCGCGGCCGCTTCCCCGCCACGCAGCGCCCTCGCGTGCTCCTGCAGGGACCGCACACCCACCTCGCCGCGCGTGATCGCCTCGATGCCCTGCACGGCGGCGGCCAGGCCCTGGATCGTGGTCACGCACGGGATCTGCCGCCGGACCGCGGCGGTGCGGATCTCGTATCCGTCCAGGCGCGGTCCCGACTGCCCAGGGCTCCCGAATGGCGTGTTCACGATCAGGTCCACCTGGCCATCCAGGATCCTGGCGACGATGTCGGGCTCGCCGTCCGGCCCCGCGCCGTCGCTGTGCTTACGCACGATCGTGGCATGAACGCCATTGCGCCGCAGCACCTCACCGGTTCCGCGGGTGGCCCAGATCTCGAACCCGAGGTCGGCAAGGCGCTTGACCGGGAAGATCATGGACCGCTTGTCGCGGTCGGCGACCGACACGAACGCGCGGCCCTTGACCGGCAGCGCCCCGTAGGCGGCCACCTGCGACTTGGCGTAGGCGGTGCCGAACACCTCATCGATGCCCATCACCTCGCCGGTCGAGCGCATCTCGGGGCCGAGGACCGTGTCCACGCCCTGTCCCTGCGCGTCCCGGAACCGGCCGAACGGCAGCACCACCTCTTTGACCGCGATCGGTGCGTCGAGCGGCATGGTGCCGCCGTCCCCGGCGGCCGGCAGCAGTCCCTCGGCCCGCAGTTGCGGCACGGTCGCGCCCAGCATGACCCGCGCCGCCGCCTTGGCCAGCGGGACCGCGGTCGCCTTGGACACGAACGGCACGGTGCGCGACGCGCGGGGGTTCGCCTCCAGCACGTACAGCACCCCGGCGGCCAGCGCGTACTGGACGTTGAGCAGGCCGCGCACCCCCACCCCGCGCGCGATCACCGCGGTGGACTCCCGGATGCGGTCGATGTCCCGGGGGCCGAGGGTGATCGGGGGCAGGGCGCAGGCCGAGTCCCCCGAGTGGATGCCGGCCTCCTCGATGTGCTCCATCACCCCGGCCAGATAGAGATCCTCGCCGTCGAACAGGGCGTCGACGTCGATCTCGATCGCGTCGTCGAGGAACCGGTCGATCAGGATCGGGTGCTCCGGGCTGGCCTCGGTGGCCACGGCGACGTAGGACTCCAGCGTGCCGTCGTCGTAGACGATCTCCATGCCGCGGCCGCCCAGCACATAGGACGGGCGTACCAGCACCGGGTAGCCGATCTCGGCGGCAACGGCCCTGGCGGCGGTGAACGACGCCGCCGTCCCGTGCTTGGGGGCCGGCAGCCCAGCTGCGGCGAGCAGCGCGCCGAACTCCCCACGGTGCTCGGCAAGGTGGATCGCCTCCGGGCTGGTGCCCACCACCGGGACACCCGCGGCGGCGAGCGCCCGAGCGAGCCCGAGCGGTGTCTGCCCGCCAAGCTGCACGATCACCCCGGCGACCGGCCCGCTCGCCCGCTCGGCATCCACCACCTCGAGCACGTCCTCCAGCGTCAGCGGCTCGAAGTACAGCCGGTCCGAGGTGTCGTAGTCGGTGGAGACGGTCTCCGGGTTGCAGTTGACCATCACCGTCTCATAGCCGGCCGCCGACAGCGCGAAGCAGGCGTGCACACAGGCGTAGTCGAACTCGATCCCCTGGCCGATCCGGTTCGGCCCGCTGCCCAGGATGATCACCTTCGGGCGGTCCCCCACCGGGACCTCGCTCACCTCGTCGTAGGTGGAGTACAGGTACGGCGTGCGCGCCGCGAACTCGGCCGCGCAGGTGTCCACCGTGTGGAAGACCGGGCGGACGCCGAGGTCGTGCCGCCACCGGCGTACTCGCTCCTCGGCGATGCCGCAGATGTCGGCTATCTGGGAGTCGGAGAAGCCGGCCCGCTTGGCCGCCCGCAGCGTCGCCCCGGTGGGAGGGCCGCCCGACGCCAGCCGTTGCGCATGCTCTTCGATGGCTTTGATCTGGTCGATGAACCAGGCGTCGATGCCGGTCACGCCGGCGAGCTCGGGCACGCTCACACCGGCCCGCAGCGCCTGGTGGACGGCGGCCAGGCGGCCGTCGTGCGGGACGGAGCACCGCGCCAGCAGGTCCGCCGCGTCGCCGGGCGGGCCGCGCCAGCTCAGCGGCGCCGCGGGGCTCTCCAGCGAGCGCAGCGCCTTCTGCAGGGCCTCGGGGAAGCTGCGCCCGATCGCCATCGCCTCGCCGACCGACTTCATGTGCGTGGTCAGGACCGGGTCGGCGCCCGGGAACTTTTCGAACGCGAACCTGGGCACCTTGACCACCACGTAGTCCAGGGCCGGCTCGAAGCTCGCGGGGGTCTCCCCGGTGATGTCGTTGCGGATCTCGTCGAGCGTGTAGCCGATCGCCAGGCGGGCGGCGATCTTGGCGATCGGGAAGCCGGTGGCCTTGGAGGCCAGCGCCGACGACCGGGACACCCGGGGGTTCATCTCGATCACGACCATCCGGCCGGTCCGCGGGTGCACCGCGAACTGGATATTGCAGCCGCCGGTGTCCACCCCCACGGCGCGGATCACCGCGATCGCCACGTCCCGCATGTGCTGGTACTCGCGGTCGGTGAGCGTCATCGCCGGGGCCACCGTCACCGAGTCGCCGGTGTGCACGCCCATCGGGTCGATGTTCTCGATCGGGCAGACCACCACGACGTTGTCGTTGCGGTCGCGCATCAGCTCGAGCTCGAACTCCTTCCAGCCCAGGACCGACTCCTCCAGCAGCACCTCAGTGACCGGGCTGGCGTCCAGGCCGGCGCCGACGATGCGCCGCAGGTCATCGTCGTTGCGGGCGACGCCCGACCCGGCCCCGCCGAG
>DAITAE010000411.1:0-4556 GCA_036824445.1 Streptosporangiaceae bacterium
TCCAGGTCCTTGCACGTCTGTGGCCGGCCGGGTTTCAGGTCCTTGTGCGTCCGCGGCTGGCCGGTTTCCAGGTCCTTGTGCGTCCGGCCATCGGGACATGCTGGCTGCCAGGCCGCACATCCCCCTAGATCAAAGCAGGCGACAGCGACAAACCGGTTCCCGCCATCCACAGCACATTCGGCCGGGCTCCGTCCTCCACAGCCATATATCTGACCGCGCGGGCACCCGCCGTCCTCCGGCAACGTCGTCGGCGGAGGTGATGTCGGTGAACGCCAAGGACAGCCTGGGTCGGCGCGGTGAGCAGGCGGCGGTGGAGTACCTGGAGCGTGCCGGGTTACGGATCCTTGACCGCAACTGGCGGTGTGCGGAGGGTGAGATCGACATCGTGGCGGCCGAGCGCCAGGTGCTGGTGATTTGTGAGGTCAAGACCCGCTCCAGCATGCAGTACGGCAGCCCGCTCGAGGCGATCACCCGGGGCAAACGCACCCGGCTGCGGCGGCTCGCGGTCCGGTGGCTAGTCGCGCACGGCGTGCTCTTCGACGAAGTGCGCATCGATGTGATCGGGCTGGTCCGGGACGAGTCCGGCCGTTACCGGATCGAGCACGTGCGAGGGGTGGGCTAGGTGCCAGTCGCCCGCACCCATTCCATCGCCCTGGTCGGCGTGGAGGGCCACGCGGTCGAGATCGAGAGCGACATCGAGAACGGGCTGCCCGGGCTGCTGCTGATCGGCCTGCCCGACACCGCGCTGCGCGAGGCCCGGGACCGGATCAGGGCAGCCATCATCAACAGCGGCGAGCAGTGGCCACAGCGGCGGATCACGGTCGGGCTCTCGCCGGCCAGCCTCCCCAAGCGAGGCAGCGGCTTCGATGTGGGCATCGCCGTTTCGATTCTGGCTGCCGCCGGCACCGTTCCGGTTACCGCCATCGAGGGGGTCACCTTCCTGGGTGAACTGGGGCTGGACGGGCGGCTGCGGCCGGTCTGTGGGGTGCTCCCGGCGGTGGCGGCCGCGGCGGCTGCCGGGTTCCGCAAGGTCGCCGTCCCGGAGGCCAGCGCGCCGGAGGCCACCCTCGTGCCGGAGCTGACCGTGGTCGGAGCGCCCAGCCTTGGTGCGCTGCTGGCCTGGCTGCGAGGGGAACCTGAAACGGGGCAGGCGGTCACGGTGGTGCGGTCCGGCGACGGCGCCAGCGTCCAGCCGGTGCGGGCAGACCGCCGGGCTGCCCCCGCCCTGCCAGAGGCGGCCGACCAGCCTCGCCCGCCCGGTCAGTTGCTCGGCGGTCCCAATCCGGGCGGGCACCCCGACCTGGCCGACGTCCTCGGGCAGCCAGCCGCGCGCCGCGCCGCCGAAATCTGCGCTGCCGGTGGTCATCACCTGTCGCTGCTGGGGCCGCCGGGGGCCGGCAAGACGATGCTGGCCGAGCGGATCCCCACCATCCTGCCCTCGCTGGACCGTGCCGCCGCGCTCGAGGTCACCGCGATCCATTCCATAGCAGGGACCTTGCCTGCGGGTAGCCCGCTCATGACCGAGCCCCCGTTCTGTGCACCGCATCACACTGCGACCAAGGCGGCGATCGTGGGCGGTGGCAGCGGCGTCATCCGCCCCGGTGCGGCATCCCTCGCCCACCGCGGCTGTCTTCATCTCGATGAAGCCCCGGAGTTTGGGCGCGACGTGCTGGATGCCTTACGGCAGCCACTGGAGTCAGGCGAGGTAGTGGTGGCCAGGTTGGGCCTGACGGCCCGCTTCCCGGCTAGGTTCACGCTGGTGCTGGCGGCCAACCCCTGTCCCTGCGCCCGCGTTGGTTCCGGGGCAGACTGCACCTGCACGCCGACAGCACGGCGGCGCTACCTCGCTCGGCTGTCCGGCCCGCTGCTGGACCGGGTGGACGTCAAGGTCGAGTTCCTGCCGGTTGGCCGGGCCGAACTGCTCAGCGACCGCGCCTTTGCCGAACCGAGTTCGGTCGTGGTGAAACGAGTCGAGGCCGCGCGAGAGCGGGCCGCCGCCCGGCTCAGGGTCAGCCCTTGGCGGCTCAACGCGGAGATCCCCGGGAGTGAGCTGCGGCGCAGCTTTGCGCCGGGGCCCGGAGCGTTGGCACCCCTGGAACGGGCCATGGACCTCGGCGAGATCAGCGCCCGCGGGGTGGACAGGGTGATCCGGGTGGCCTGGACGCTGGCCGACCTCGCGGGCGTGGCCAGGCCCAGGGTGGACGAGACCAGCTACGCACTGGGGCTATGGCTGGGAGTGGAGCGGTGAGCGAGGTCAGCGGCGAAGAGCGACTGGCCCGGGCCGCCCTGACCTACGTGGCTGAGCCCGGTGACCCCATCATGGGCGCCCTGCTGCGCACGTGTGCCCCCGCCGAGATCGTGGCGGCGCTCATCCAAGGGCGGGCGCCAATGTCCGGTGCGACCCCGGACGGCCTCCGTCGGGCCGGAAGGGACAGCGCCGAGCTGGTAACGGAGAGCGGCGGGCCGGCGGGGGACGACGGCGCGCCGGGAGAGCCGGTCCTCCCCGGCCTGGACGGCCTGTCCGGCTCGCCCAGCCAGTCCGGCCCGTCCGGCCTTCCCAGGCTGGATCGGGCCCTGCGGCTATGGGCCGCCCGGCTAGGTGAGGTGCCGGCCGCACCCGCCCTGGAAGCCTGGCGGCAAGCGGGGATCCGGCTGGTCTGCCCGGGTGATCCCGAATGGCCTGGCCAACTTGACGTACTGGGCGATGCCCGCCCGTGGGGGCTGTGGGTGCGGGGCAGCGGGGACCTGCGCTACGCATGCCTGCGGTCGGTGTCGATCGTGGGCACCCGGGCGGCGACCGCCTATGGCTCGTACGTGTGCACCGAAATGGCCGTGACGTTGGCCGAGCGGGGATGGACGGTCATCTCCGGCGGGGCGTTCGGGATCGACGGCTGCGCGCACCGTGGCGCGGTCAGGGCCGATGGCGTAACGATCGTGGTCCTCGCCTGCGGCGTCGATCGCGACTACCCACAGGGGCACCACGGGCTGTTCCGGGCCATCCGTGTGAAGGGAGCGACCTGCAGCGAATGGCCGCCGGGCCGGATGCCCACCCGTCCCGGTTTCCTCGTCCGCAACCGTGTGATCGCCGCGCTCAGCCGCGGCACCGTCGTGGTGGAGGCGGCACTGCGCAGCGGCGCGCTGAGCACCGCCCGCCACGCGCGTGACCAGAACCGGCCGCTGATGGCGGTGCCGGGGCCGGTGACCTCGGCGTTGTCGGCCGGCTGCCACGAGATCATCCGCGACTGGGGCGCCGTCTGCGTCACCGGAGCCCGGGACGTGATGGAAGTGCTCTCGTTTCCCGGCGATGAACCGCCAGGCCGCGCCCGCGGCCCGGTGCTGCCACGCGACGAGCTCGACCCGGTGATGCGCCAGGTGCTGGAGGCAGTCCCCGCCCGGGCAGGGCGCGGGCCGGCGAGGATCGCGGTGGCGGCGGGCGTCGGCTTTGATACGGTCATGCGCTGCCTGGGCGCGCTCGCGGCGGCCGGTTTCGTCGAGCGCTGCGACCGCGGCTGGCGGATACGTCGCGGGCCAGCGGGACACGACCGTGCGTCAGGTTCGCAGCTGCCGTGACCGTGCCTCCCCGTGCCGCACACTGGGTCCATGAACGTGCCAGCGCACGCGCAGCAGCGCGCTCCCGAGCCTGCGCGGCCCGAGCCTGTCCCGCCAGGGCCTGCGCCGCTCGAGGCTGCGCGGCCCGAGCCTGTCCCGCCAGAGCCTGCGCCGCCCGGGCCTGTCCCGCCAGATCCCTCGCCACCCGGGCCTGTCCCGCCGAAGCCTGCGCCGTCGCCGGAGCCAGCGCAGCCAGAGCCCGCACCACTACCGGAGCCCGCGCCGCCTGGGCCCGCACCGCTGCCAGAGAGCATGCAGGCGGCGCTGGACGGATTCGAGCGCCACCTCGGGGCGGAGCGCGGGCTGTCGCCACATACGGTTCGCGCCTACATCGGCGACGTCCGGTCCCTGCTGGAGCACGCGGCTGGAGACGACATCACCGCAATGGACCGGCTGGACATCGCCGTCTTGCGGCGCTGGCTTGCCAGCCAATACCGGACCGGCCATGCTCGCGCCACGCTGGCGCGCCGGGCGGCGTCCGCCCGCACGTTCACCGCATGGGCGTGTACCGGTGGCTGGCTCAGCCGCGATCCCGGGCCGCTACTCGGGACCGCAAAAGTCAGGCGCCGTCTGCCCCAAGTGCCGCGCCAGGACCAGATGGCCGCCGTCCTGTCCGCGGCCGGGTCCGTGCGGGGCGGCAGCGGCGGTGGCAGCAGTGCCGGCGGAAGTGGCGGCAGCGGCGGTGGCACCAGTACCGACGGCGGTGGCAGCAATGCCGGCGACGGGGGCAGGCGCGCGGGAAACAGCGGCGAGGGCCTGAGCAGCGGTAGGGAGAGCAGCGGCCAGGAGCATGGCGGTGGCGAGGGCAGCGGTGCCCGGAGCAGCGGCGGGGCGAGCGATGCCGGGGGCAGCGGCGCGGGGAACAGCGGTGGAGAGAGCAGGGGCCAGAGCGGCAGGCGCGGGCTGGAGGCGGAACTGGCCCTCCGCGACGCCGCGATCATGGAGCT